>CAYFSV010000008.1:0-33864 GCA_964345815.1 uncultured Proteiniphilum sp.
TTTGGCGGTGATAAAGGGGTGAGTGAAAGTGTTTCGTTTCTCATTATATATAATAGTATGGTGTGGGGCGATATTTTTTTTGGGCTCATTTTTCATCTGCTATAATTGGTCAATTTGAAAATTTAGCCTTATGTTACCGAACAAAACGGTCAAATTTTGTAATTTAGCTTTATGTTGTCGAACAAAATGGTGAAATTCTGTGATTTAGCTTTATGTTGTCGAACAAAACGGTGAAATTCTGTAATTTAGCTTTATGTTGTCGAACAAAATGGTGAAATTCTGTGATTTAGCTTTATGTTGTCGAACAAAACGGTGAAATTCTGTAATTTTGCTTTATGTTGCCGAACAAAACGGTGAAATTCTGTAATTTAGCTTTATGTTGCCGAACAAAATGGTAAAATTTGATAATTTAGCCTCATGTCGATGAACATAAGGATTAAATTCGGTATTGTACATTTCCTTTTTAGCAAATCCAGATGTTCTTTTAATAAATCATCACTTATCTTTGCCAATTCTATAAATAAACAAAATAATCTTTTCTTTTTTTTAATTTGTCGTATATGCCATACACACAGGATATTAGCGCAGAGCCACTGTGTTTTTATTAAGTCTATTTTAGTTTAAGTGTAAAGTTTTCTAAAAATAACACTCTAAATATTTGTTTATATTCATTAATATGCGTTTCTTTGTATCGTCAGTTTATCAAGAAGCAGCTGCTCAATTGTAATTGACACTAATAATTACCAAGCCAATAAAAAATACGAGGTTTGGTATTAACTAAATTAATGGGTTATGATTAAAAGTATTAATTATGGCTGGCTAACTAGGACAGATGATGCCAGTTTTGTAGAGATTTATTTGAAAATCTCTGGTTATTTGTACGACTCAGAAGTAACTGAAGTCGAGAAAAGTAATGATTTGTTAGCAAAAATTGCTAGTAGGGTGATTAGTGAGACAGGAAATGTGATGAGGGTAAAACGTTACATTTATCGGCAAGACCTGACTATGTTGAAGTTGGTGAGCAACAAAGCTCGGAAAAGTATCTTAAGCTCAATTGTAACTCAATTGCGAGGTAAGGAACGCTATGATAAAGAGATGGAAGCTGCTCAGATTACCTCAAATTGGTTGAGAGATATCGCTCCAAAGCTTCCTCATTATCCGCAAAACCAGTTGTCGAGATATATTGGAATTATATCTGATGATTTGGAACATAAGGAGGATATAGTTAATGCTGTTAAAGCTCTCGGGATGCTTACTCACTTTAATGATTTGATTGAAGAGAATAACAACTTTAGGGATTTGGAGCATGAAAACACCATCTTGTATGAGCAAAAGAACATGCCAACATCCGAGAAAGTCAAAATTAGGCAAGATGCTTATCATGCGTTGCGACTTTTTGTTGACACTCTTGTTACCTCTATGAATGTGGAAGATGACACAAAGTATGACGCATTGCACTTTTGGATTCGCAAAACTCTTAAGGATGCTCATGTGGCCTATAAGCTTAGTCGTAAGCGCAAATCATCTAAAGACATTGATGGTGAGGCAAATATTGCTATGTATGCTAATGGTGTTGACTTGGCTCAGCACAATTGCAACTGCGAGCCCGTTGGGGTTGAGGCAGTTGAAGAGCCTGTGAAGGTGCCTGAAGAGGGGTAGATTCTTTTTTTATATGTAATTTGATAAAGGGGTGTTATTCTGTGTAGAGGAGACAACACCCTTTTTGTTTTTTTCGCTCGTTGGGCATGGTGATGATTTATTATGATGTAGTTTCTTGCATGTGTGGAGCCATCAAGGAGGCATTAGCGGCTGGCTAAGTTGGATGCCAACCCATGTGCATTGGCGCAAATCAGGGTTACCCACAAGTGCGTCAGATAATGGGCAAACAAATGGTTAGTATTACACGCATCTCTTTACTTATAAATATTTTGACTGAAATAGGAAAATTGAGTTATATTTGTGGTTGCAACATTAAATACTTGCTCAATTCATTAATATGGCAAAACGCAGAAGGATAATTCAGTTTAATGATCGACGATTGTACTATAACCTTAAGGAGGTGGCAGACCACTTTGCTGTTAATGTTTCATTATTAAGATTTTGGGAGTCGGAGTTTGATAATATTAAACCCAAAAAGACACAGGGTGGAGCACGGCAATTTACGCGTGAAGATATCCGACAAGTGGAGCTCGTTTATAACCTAGTGAAAGAGCGTGGCATGACTTTGGAAGGAGCTAAGCAGGTTTTGAGATCTAATAAGGATGATGAAACTAAAAGAATTGAGGCTTTGGATAGGCTCAAAAAGATAAAAAAAGAGCTTGCTCAGCTTCAAAATGAATTTGACACATTGCATGAATTACAAAAATATAATAGAAAGGATATAGAATGAAAAATGCATTGTACTTACTTATTACTCTTTTGTTGTTATCAGCATCATTTGCAAGTGCCAACGATGTGAAGGTTGGTGCTGAATCAACAGAAAAATATTTTCCTCTTCTTGTAGGAAAGCGTGTGGCTGTGATGACCAATCAAAGTGGAATAGTTGGAGATAAGCACCTGATTGACGTATTGGTTGAAAATGACTTTGACGTTGCAGGTATATTTTCGCCCGAACATGGATTTCGGGGCACGGCTGATGCGGGCGAACATGTGTCGAGTTCTGTTGACCAACAAACGGGCATTGCTATTTGGTCGTTATATGGAAGTGGCAGTGGCAAGCCAACAAAAGAACAGATGAACAAGTTTGACGTTTTGTTGTTCGACTTGCAGGATGTGGGTCTTCGTTTCTACACTTATTACGCTAGCATGGCTAGGTTGATGGATGCATGTGCTGAGCATAATAAAAAAATGATTGTGTTGGATAGACCCAATCCTAATGGATTTTATGTTGATGGTCCCATTTTGGATATGAAGCACAAGTCTGGTGTTGGTTGGTTGCCCATACCAGTAGTTCATGGAATGACTTTGGGCGAGCTAGCATTGATGATTAATGGTGAAAAGTGGTTGCCAGAGGGCAAACAATGCAGTTTGGAGGTGATAGCGTGTGAAAACTATACTCACCAAACTAGGTATGAACTACCTATTGCACCATCTCCAAATCTGCCAAATATTCACTCCATTTATTTGTATCCTTCCACTTGTTTGTTTGAAGGAACACCTGTGAGTTTAGGCAGAGGCACCGAATTTCCTTTTGAAGTGTATGGACATCCTGATTATAAAAATAGTTCCTTTTCGTTTACTCCTCGTAGTGTGCCAGGTGCTAAAAATCCGCCACTTCTCAATGAGAAATGTTATGGAGTGGATTTGAGAGATTTGTCGAATGAAGAGATTTGGGAGAACGGCTTCGATCTTTCGTATGTTATAGATGCGTATAATAATTTGCAGATAGGTGAGAAATTTTTCACCTCTTTCTTTGAGAAACTAGTGGGAGTTGATTATATACGCAAGGATATAATGGCAGGAAAGTCGGCAAAAGAGATAAAAGACAGGTGGGCTAATGATGTTGTGTTGTTTAAAGAGCTGCGCCGACCCTATCTTTTGTATGATGAATGATTTTAAAAACAGAAAAATAAATATAAAGTTATGGCAGATAAGTTTTCCGACCCAATTGGTCGATTGATGGGATTGCGATACAAATCGCACCCATGGCATGGTATTTCTATTGGTAAGAATGCACCGAGTGAACTGACAGCGTTTATTGAGGTGGTTCCAACAGATACAGTCAAGTATGAAATTGATAAGCTAAGCGGTTATCTAAAAGTAGATAGACCACAAAAGTTCTCTAATGTTGTTCCAGCTTTGTATGGTTTTATTCCCCAAACATTTTGTGGCAAGCATGTGGGCGATTTTAGTAATAAAAAAACTGGACGTACAGATATCGTAGGCGATGGCGATCCTATGGATATATGTGTGCTCACAGAGAAGGATTTGTCGCACGGCGACCTCTTAGTTGATGCTATACCAATTGGTGGATTTAGAATGATTGATGGAAATCAGGCTGATGACAAGATTATTGCTATATTGAAAAATGACACTGTGTATGGACATTTTCAAAACTTGGAGGATGTTCCAAAGATTGTTATCCAACGCCTTGAACACTATTTTCTGACATACAAGGATATGCCCGGAGAGGACCGAAAGACAGAAATCAGTCACGTTTATGGTCGTGAAGAGGCGCTAATTGTTATACAAAAGGCAATCCAAGATTATAATGAGAAGTTTGATAATATTGGGCTGATTCTTTAATGTCTTTTTGAACAAAAGAAAGTTTAATCTCGTTTACAATATAGTTGCCAATGAAGGCAATTGATTAAAAACGTAAATTATGGATAAACTTGTATTTAAAGGAAAGTGGAACGAACTTAAAGGTAAAACAACAATGGGCTGATTTGTCTGATGACGACCTACTTTATGAAGAAGGTAAGGAAGACGAACTGTTTGGTAGAATTCAGTCTAAAACAGGCAAGTCTATAGATGAGGTTAAGAGTTGGTTTAAAGACCAAGTTGATAAGTTGTAAGTCTAATTTTCTTTAAATAATCACATAGGGCTAAGATCGTTAATTCGTTCTTAGCCCTATGTTTGTTTTATAGTCAATATAATCTTTATTTCTCTATAGACTTTCAACCCAATTTGTTAGCTCCTCAAATTGGGCAATGGTAAGCTGCTCGGGGCGCTTAGTTAGCAGGTAAAACTCGGGCAAAGGTGTGTCTTTTGGAACCACAGCCTTAATGGAGTTTCGTATCATTTTGCGACGTTGGTTGAATGTAACCTTGACAATAGACTTAAACAAACTCTCATTGCAACTTAATTGTTTGCGTTCATTTCTTGTCAATCTTATAACTGCTGACTTCACCTTTGGCGGCGGATTGAAAGAGCCCTCATTTACAGTAAAAAGATATTCAATATCATACCACGCTTGCATCAAAACACTAAGTATTCCATAGGTTTTTGAACCCTCTGATGCAGTCATTCGTTCTGCCACCTCTTTTTGAATCATACCTGTGCAACACGGAATCATATCTTTATTATCGAGAACCTTGAAAAATATTTGTGATGAAATATTATATGGGTAGTTTCCAATAACGCAAAATGGCTCGTTCCAATAATCATTAAAGTTCATTTTCAAAAAATCGAGCTCTAGAATGTTACCATGCAATTGTGGGAAATTGTGATTTAGATATTCGATTGATTCTGTGTCTATTTCAACCACCTTCAACTTGTCAGTTTTTGCTAAAAGATGCTTTGTAAGCATCCCTGTTCCTGGTCCAACCTCCAAAACGGGTAGTGTTGGGAAGTCATCAATTGTATCGGCAATTCGTTGGGCAATTTTGCTATCTGTAAGAAAATGTTGTCCAAGATTCTTTTTTGGTCTTACGTATATCATTGTTGTTAGATGATAATTATTTATCTTTGGATTCACAAAGGTAACCAATAATTCAAAATAGATAATCAATTATAAAACAATCAAGTTATGTCAACAACAGAAATTTTAAACTTAAGTCCTAAAAGTGTATGGAAATACTTCCACGATCTTAATCAAATACCACGTCCTACTGGTCAGATGGAGGAGATTACGAAATATGTAATAGAACTTGGTAAATCTCTTAATTTAGAAACAAAGCAAGATAAGGTTGGTAATGTTTTAATCAAAAAGCCTGCCTCGAAAGGGTATGAGAATCATCCAGCTGTTATTATTCAATCACATCTTGATATGGTTCCACAAAAAAACTCGGATGTCAATCATGATTTCACCAAAGATCCTATCGAAGCAATTGTGGATGGCGAGTGGGTTAAAGCAAAGTCAACAACCCTAGGAGCTGACAATGGAATGGGCTGTGCTATGATGATGGCATTGCTCGAAGATAATATGTTGAATCACCCTGCCATCGAAGCTCTTTTCACTATTGATGAAGAGGTGGGAATGGATGGTGCATTTGGTCTAGAGCCAGGTTTCCTTAATGGAACTATGATGCTAAATTTGGATACAGAGGAGGATGGTGACCTTTGTGTTGGTTGTGCTGGAGGCACGGATGTAAACGTTAGTTTTCAATTTAAGCATGATACCGAAATAGATAAAGGTGACGTTGCTTTTAAAATAAGCTTAACAGGTTTGTTGGGTGGTCACTCTGGAACACAGATTCACTTGGGGCGTGCCAATTCCAACAAACTAATGAATCGTTTCTTGAAAGATGTGGTCAGCAACTACGAAGCGCGTTTGGCAAGCATCAAGGGTGGCTCGTTGCGCAATGCAATTCCTCGCGAATCGTTTGCTGTTATCACCATTCCAGAACAATTGTCGGATGATCTTATTGATTTAGTTTCTGAATATCAAAACCTGTTTAGAGAGGAGTTTGCAGGAATAGAGGGTGCAATTTCATTTAATGCAGAAACAACCGATTTGCCTGAGTCGCTATTGCCTGTAGAGATTCAAGATGCTTTGATAAACGCTGTTGAAGGATGTCCTAACGGTGTTGTTAGCATGCTGGCAGAGTTTCCTGATGTGGTAGAGAGTTCTCTAAACCTTGCATTGGTCGAATCATCACACGAAAGAATTGATGTTAAACTATTGGTGCGTAGCTCTTCTGAAAGCCGCAAAGAGTGGGTTTGCTCTTCCGTTGAAAGTGTTTTCAGCTTGGCTGGCGCAAAGGTTGAATTTGATGGAGATTATCCTGGGTGGCAACCAAATGCTAGCTCCGAGTTATTGAACACAATGACAAAGATATATATGAGCAAGTATGGAGATCGTCCTAATGTTAATGTTATTCATGCTGGTCTCGAGTGTGGTATTATTCAGTCAAGAGTGGAGCATAAATTAGATATTGTTTCGTTTGGTCCCACTATCACGGGCGCTCACTCACCCGACGAAGCTGTACACATTCCAGCAGTTGAAAAATCATATGAGTATCTTCTTGCGATTCTTGAAGAACTGAAATAAATTATATCTCAATCTTAAATTCATACAACCAACCTCACCCTAAGGATAATTGGGTGGGGTGGTTTGTTTAATAATTTAACAATGCGTCGTCGAAGCAAAAAATATATATATCTTCCATTGTCATTGGCTTTGTATGCAATTGTCATGGCCATTGTTGGCTATCCTCGGTTCAAAAAGATGGGAGAAAGCATGACACAATTTTGGGGAATACTTATAGGTTCTCTTGTTCTTTCCTTGATTCTACATATAGTATTGAAGCGTAGAGAGAAGAATAGGGATAAGTTTATGAACTAACAATCAAAGCACTGTAAAACAACAATCTTAATGAACAAAACAACACTAACTCTACTATCATTATTCTTATTTATCTCGCTAATAGGAGCTCAGGATGTATCTCAAAGTTATAAGTTTAGACTATACCTTAAGGATAAAGGACACACGGAATACAAGGTGTCTGAGCCAGAAAAGTTTTTGTCAAAGCAATCAATAGAGCGTAAAAAGCGTCAAGGAGTTGCGATTGATAAGAGAGACTTGCCCATATCAAATGATTATTTTAGTCTTATTTCTTTGGCTGGAGGCAAGGTGGTATCTCATAGTAAATGGTTTAATACGATAGTGGTACAGATAAATGATAGTGCTAGAATAGAAGAATTTAAAGAACTTTCGTTTGTTGACTCAGCAAAGTATGTGTGGCGAGGAGCCGAAAAACGATTATATACCCCTAAAAGACCCAAGCTAGCTTTTGCAGATTTCTCTTATCATTCCGATAAGGATCATTTTGGTGAATCAGCAGCACAATTTAAGCTGCACAATGCCGAAGATATGTACAAAAGTACTCTCACAGGCAGGGGGATGAATATTGCGGTGATAGATGCTGGCTTCACTAATGTGGATGTTATTCCATACTTTTTGGAATCTAGAATAGTAGAGCATAAAAGCTTTGTTCCCTATGGTGATTTGATGGTAGATAGTGATCATGGTACTCGAGTTCTATCAACAATTCTAAGTGTTATTCCTGGCAAATTAATGGGATCTGCTAGTAGTGCCAATTTCTATCTCTTTCAATCGGAAGAGATTGCAACCGAATTTCCTGTGGAAGAAGATTATTGGGTGCGTGCAGTAGAATATGCCGATAGTGTGGGAGTGGATGTGATCAATAGTTCATTGGGGTATAGCAGCTTTGATGATAAGCAACTTAACTATCTTCACAAACAACTTGATGGACGATTTGCAATCATGTCTAAAGCTGCAGATATGGCTTTTGACAAAGGAATGATTGTTGTGACTAGTGCAGGAAATGAGGGCAACAAAGCATGGCAAAAGATTTCAGTTCCTGGCGATGCAGCAAAAGCATTTACAGTTGGGGCTGTTGATGCTGATGGCAATATAGCTTCATTTAGCTCCAAAGGTTTCACTGCTGACAATAGATTGAAACCTGATGTGGTGTCTGTAGGTAGAGGTACCATCACGGTTGGTCAAAGCGGCATGGTGGGACATGCAAATGGAACCTCTTTTTCATCTCCATTTATGGCTGGAATGGTTGCAACGCTTTGGTCTATTAATCCCGATTTGGATAGGGGCGAGTTGCTAGATATTATTAGACAATCTGGAGATAGATACCACAATCCCGACTCGGTGTTTGGAAATGGAATACCAGATATGAAATTGGCTATGTCGAAAGTGCTTCAATCTATGCCTGTTCATGTAGATGAGTTTGAAGATGAAACCTTAAGGATTGAGAAGAATGAGGATGCTAGCTTTAATTTGTCTATACTCGAGTCAAAGTTTGATGTAAAGCTTAATTTGATAACTATTGTGGATGATGAAGCGAACATTGTGTTGCAGCGACCTATGAGCGAAGATAGCATTAATCTAATAGTCGGCAATGACTTGAGCGAGCACAACGAGTTTCTATATGTAATAGTCACAGCGCCTGACACTCAAAAAATAATACGCTTTAAATTGTAGTCTATGATTGAGCAATCCTTTTCTCTTTTAGAACTTAACACACAAGTTAAAAACGCTATAAGCAATTATCTGTCCGAATCCTATTGGATTAGAGCCGAAACTAGTGATGTGCGCCGTAATCAAAATGGTCATTGTTATCTTGAGTTTATTGAAAAGGATTCTCGCAATCAAAATATCATCGCTCGTGCAAGAGGTGTTATTTGGTCAAACACTTTTTCTTTGCTGTCGCTATATTTTCAAGAGCAAACGGGACAGATCTTTACTTCGGGACTTAGTGTTCTAGTGCGTGTCAGTGTTGAGTTTCATGAGTTATACGGATACTCTTTGTCTGTGCTAGATATAGACCCATCCTTTACACTTGGCGAGATAGCGCGTAATAGGCAGTTAATTCTTAATCAACTTGAAGCAGATGGTGTGCTTACTCTTAACAAAGAGATACCTATGCCTACACCAGCTAATAGGATTGCAATAATATCTTCTCCCACAGCTGCTGGTTATGAGGATTTTATGGATCAGTTGCAAAATAATAGCTATGGTTATGCTTTCCATACTAAGCTGTTTCCTGCTATAATGCAGGGAGATCAAGTGGAGGGGTCTGTGATTTCGGCACTAGATAAAATATATGAATATCATGACTATTTTGATGTTGTGGTTATCATTCGTGGGGGTGGTGCTTCTTCCGATTTAAGTAGCTTTGATTCGTATGATTTAGCTTCAAGCTGTGCACAGTTTCCTCTCCCCATAATTAGTGGTATTGGACACGAAAGAGACGAAACCGTGATAGATTCAGTGGCACACACAAGAGTTAAGACTCCTACTGCAGCAGCCGAGTTTCTAATTGGTCAAATTGCTGATTTAGGCACACAATTATTAGAGCTTCAACAACGATTAATTGATCGAAGTGAAAGCATGCTTGAGCGTGCTAAACAACACATATCAAATATGTCTAATACGATTGTGCATGCATCAAATATTTTTGTGAGAAATGAGATGACCAACCTACACCATTATCAACTAACCCTAAAACATAATCTACATCAAACACTGCAAAATGAACGACACTATCTTGGAAACAAAGAACAATATATCAAAATGGTGTCACCTGAAAATATTCTCAATCGTGGATATACTTTAACGCTTAGAGATGGAAAAATTATAAAATCAATAAAAGATTTATCGCCGAACGACACAATTGAAACAGTGTTTTTTGATGGCAAAGTTGAATCTATAATATCTAAAAAACAATAGTATGACTAAAAGAGATCTGTTCAGAGTAACTTTAAAACTTGCGGGTTTGTATTTCATTATTACAATGTTATTTAATTCGCTTCCTTCGCTTATTGTTTTTGTTACAAATAGCAATGAGAACATGTTATTCGGATTGCTAATGATGCTATTTGGGATATTTATTTTTCTTTCCATCTTTGCAATTTTAATATTTAAGCCCGATGTGATAATCAACATACTCAAACTAGACAAAAATTTTAATGATGATGAGATAAGAATCAAGCAGCCAAGTTTTGTAAATATGCTACAGTGGGGCATTATTCTGCTATCATTGTCTGTCCTCCTTAAGCATCTGCCTATGTTTATCACAAATGTTCTTTTTGCGTTCAAGCTTTTTGTAATTGATTCGGGAAAGGATATTTCAAATCAATTGCAATATGGAATGTTGACAAACTACACTGATTGGAGCATAAAGATAGTAGCTTTAGTTATTTCATTATTGATGTTGACTAATAGTAAATCAATAGCAAACTACATTATTAGAAAGAATAAAATAGACAAAATAGAGAATTGAAATGGAAAAATCAAAACTAACATACACTAAGGCTAAACTAGAACTTGAAGAGATAGTTAATGCAATTGAATCGGGAACACTTGATGTGGATGCTCTTACAGATAAGGTAAAGAGGGCTTCGGAATTGATTGTATTCTGCAAACACAAGCTAACCGAAACTGATAAGGATTTGCAGAAACTTTTAGATGAGATGTCATGATTATAGAGGATTATAGCAAAGGTGTAGTCATTGTTGCTGGTGGCAAGGGGCTTCGTGCTGGAGGTGATGTTCCCAAACAGTTTCAATTGGTTGCGGGTGTTCCTATATTGATGCGAACAGTAACCGCATTTTATCATTTTGATAATAATATTGATATTATCGTTGTTCTGCCCGAAGGGTTTGATACGTATTGGAAGGAACTGTGCTTGCAGCATAACTTCAACATTAACCATAAATTAGCAATCGGCGGCGAATCTCGATTTCATTCCGTTAGGAATGGTTTGCTGCTTGTGGATGACGCAATCGATATTGTAGGGATTCATGATGCTGCTCGGCCATTTGTGCGAAAAGAGGTTATAAAACGTTGTTATGATGAGGCAAATGTGTTTCAGTGTGGTATTATACCCGTTGTTCACGAAACAAATAGTGTGCGGGTGATGGAGGGCTATGAAAGTAAGCCCTTTGATAGATCGAAACTTAGAATTGTACAAACCCCTCAGGTATTTCCCACATCATCACTCAAAAATGCATATGATGCACCCTATTCCAAAATGTTTACTGATGATGCCTCTGTGGCGGATGCTGCAGGTGTTCAGGTAAAGCTTGTTGAGGGTGACGAAAGTAATATTAAAATCACTACTCCTTTTGATATTAAACTTGCAGAATTTATTTTTTCAGATTTCATTTTGTAAGAATATTATACTAAAATGAGCTTTAAATGAGCATATAGTCACCTATTATGTGTTATTGTATCTCAATATGTCACTTTTCAATACCTTTTTTATTATCTTTGGAACATAATTTATAAAAACGTTTCAATGGAAAAAATTGATAAGCTTGATAGGCAGATATTGGAAATAATATCTCAAAATGCACGCATTCCCTTTAGGGATGTTGCTGCTCAATGTGGCGTATCACGTGCAGCTATTCATCAACGTGTACAGCGTATGATTGAAAACAATGTCATCACAGGATCAGGATATCACATTAGCCCAAAGGTGCTAGGCTTCGCATCTAATGCATATATAGGTGTTAAGCTTGAAAAAGGTTCAATGTATAAAGATGTTGTTCCAGAATTTGAGAAAATTCCAGAGGTTACCGAATGTCACTATACAACAGGTCCCTATACACTGCTTATAAAATTGTTTGCTAAAGATAATGAGCATTTGATGGACTTGTTAAACAATAAAATTCAAGAAATACCAGGTGTAGTGGCTACCGAAACAATGATATCATTAAGTCAAAGCGTTAAACGTGAAGTGCCTATTCTTAAGAACAAAGATATCGAAGATATGGAAGAGAACGAGTAATTCTTTTCTATAATTTCTAAAAACCACTCTTATCATACTATTATGTCAACCATTCTTTTCAATGAAATAATATTTGGCCCCATTCATAGCCGTAGGTTGGGTTCATCATTGGGTGTGAATTTGCTTCCATATGATGGTAAACTATGCTCGTTTGATTGTATATATTGCGAATGTGGATTTAATAAAGACTTCAGAACTAAAACAAAGCTTCCATCTCGTGCCAATGTTAAGGCTGCAATGACTGATCGATTGTTACAACTTAAAGCTAACAATGATCAGCTTGATGTTATCACATTTGCGGGAAATGGCGAGCCCACTATGCATCCCGAGTTTGAGGGTATTGTGGACGACACGATAGAACTTAGAGATAAGTATTTTCCCGACTCCAAGATTAGTGTCTTGACTAATGGTTTGCATGTTTCAAAAGATTCAGTGTTTAGAGGACTTCAAAAGGTTGATAATAATATTTTGAAGCTTGACTCGGCATTTGATCACACAGTGAAACTTATAGATCGTCCCAATGCTCCTTCCTATTCTGTAAGAAATCAAGTTGAGCAATACAAACGATTTGGTCACAACATAATCATCCAAACCATGTTTATTCGTGGTCAGTTTGAAGGCAATAGTTTCGATAACACTACCGAACGTGAGGTTTCTGCATGGTTAGAGCTCATCAAAGAGCTTAATCCCCGCGAAGTGATGATTTACACTATCGACAGAGCAACGCCCGCAAAAGGCATCGAAAAGGTGCCTGTCGATGATTTGCGTGCCATTGCTGCAAGGGTTGAGGAGATGGGTATAGATACAAATGTGGCAGGGTAGAGAAAACTCTTTCTATCTTAAAACAAAACATCCCTTTGCATAATTATGAAAAGGGATGTTTTGTTTTCTTGTCATTTCATATCTAATCAACATGCTCATAAATCCTAACATAGTCAACTAGATACTCTACCGGTAAAACACTTGGATCTAATTTACCTCCTAAAGTTCTGTCAGTAGAAGCACCTAAAGCTAGATTTATTAAAATAGAGAATTTCTGTCTAAATGGGTTTGGACTTATATTTGAAATGTCCACTACGTGTGTAACAATATTATCTATCGCAAACACTAATCTATTTTCATTCCAATCTAAACTATAAATGTAAAATCTATCTGAGTAATCCTTTTTTATCTTAATTGTTTTAGATGAATAATCAGATGAGCTTACGCCATATATAGCATTATGAATCATTTCTGGACCTTTTGCTGCATACTCCATTATGTCTATCTCACCACATCTGGGCCATCCTTCTCCTGTATTTTGACTATCTCCTTTAGCCCAGAATGCCGGCCATGGTCCTTTTCCACTTGGTACTTTTGCTCTTATTTCAAAACGACCATATTTCCAAGATTGTTTTTTGTTTGTAATAATACTGGCAGATGAATAAGTCCCATCACTATAGTCGGTTGCTCCATATGAGAAATCCTCCTTTCGTCCAGTTATTACTAAATTACCATTTTCAATTCGACAATTTTCGGGTCTTGCCTCTGTGTAATATTGAATTTCCTGATTTCTAACATACCCTTTCTCATAAGTCCAGTTTTTGGTGTCGACCATCCCATCAACGTTGAATTCGTCAGCCCAGATAAGCTTTAGATTCTCTACGCTCTCTAATTCATCTCCTAGCTTATACTGCTCAGTCATTGGAAGGTCCGTCTTATCCTTTTTATCATCTGGCCATTCTGTTGGTCCAGCGATGGTGTCCTCTTTGCTACCACATGATAGCAGAAGAATAATATTTAAAATAAAAATCATCGTTTTCATTATATCATTTTTTAAATGGAAGTGCGCCTATAAAAAGGCGCACTTCCATTTCATTAAGTAGGATTAATAATTCCTTATACAACGAATTAAAGCTCCTCCATTCTTATTCTTCTTACTTGGTTCTGCTACTCCTTTTGGATTGTCTTCTATGTAGATATTGATATTGTTAGCATCCGTTCCTGGATTATTTATCCTCCAAACAACAGCTTGGTGATCACCGATAGCTGCTACTCCAGGAGCTACTTCCATTTTGCTTGTGCTAGTCCAATAATAACCATATGCTCCTAGTCCCCAATTTCTACGTGTTCCGCCATCAATGTCACCACCCCAAATTCCTTGCCATTTGCTAGACGAATCTTCTCCCCAGCTAATGCCATCAAGACCAATTTTTTCTCTTAGCTTTTTATATTCATCTACACTAGGGATGTGCCAACCAGCGGGAGCAATGCCTTGTGTGGCATCTAGCTCTTCACCACTAGAAATGTCTTTGCTTTGAACAGCTGCTCTCCAATTGTAGAAGTACCCTCTTCTTGCTCTTGGATTGATATCGCTTGAACCGTTGAAGGTAATATTTACAACGTCACCATAATATCCAGGTATAAACTCTCCTAAAGTACCATCTCTTGATGGATCATCAGTTGTAAATGTATTTTTACTTTGTGCTATGTCTGTATCTCCACCAAATCTAAGATCTTCAATCATCCAATATTGACTATCTTCCATTAGCATAACTTTATATTCCTTACCATCCCGTCTATCAGTTAATGTCCAGATATTGCCAACTTGCGAGTCTTCACAAGGAGCAAATTCATCAAAATAGATAGTTGATGTATTACCAGAAGAATGACAGGTTGTGTATCCTGTTTGAGTTATTGTAACTGTTTTTTTAGAAGTTCCAGAAACAAAGCTCACAATTCCTACGCGTACTTCAGTCTCAGGATTCACATTTTTTGTAACAGCGATACTTACTGTTGTATTTTTACCACTGTTTGGAGTCACTGATATCCATGATACATCGCTACTAGCATTCCATGTTGCTCCATTGGTGCTAACTTCAACTGTATAAACACCACCTAAAGCTTCAGTTTCGATAGACGATTTGTCTACATCAATCATTGGGTCAGCGCCACTTTGTATTACTTTAAGTGTCAAAGTTCTATTAGCTTTAGGTGCAACTTCTTTTAATGTTATAGTTGCTGTCCTAGGATCAACCTCGAGGTACTTGTCAACAGTAATTGTAATACTTTTATTTCCAATAATCGAATCAGTGGGGTTGATGTTAAGTTTAGCCCATGACTGATTACTGCTTGCTACCCATTTATATTGGGTTTCTTGTTCCACATTAAAAGAGATATTTCCCCCTTCCTTATTTATGCTTATATCGTTATCACTTAAATCAGTAACGAATGTAGGATTTGTTTTGCCATCGGGCATATTAGGATTTAGTGGATTATCTGTATTGTCACAACTTGCCAAAAGCCCTAAAAAAGCACTCGCAAGTATTATAACTATTTTGTTAAGTAATTTATTCATATCCTTTCTTATTAATAAATCCAACCTGGAGTTTTTTGTAAATTAGGGTTTTTATCGACTTCAGCTTTGGGTACAGCCCAAACATAATAAAAGTCACCTGGCCATGAGATGTTTACAGCAGCAGCTGCAGCCCCCCATACTCTTTGAGTGCCAGCCGTCGTTTTATCGAATTTAGTTTCCTTTAGAGTTCTCCATCTCATCTCGTCAAAGAAGTTGATTCCTTCATTAATAAACTCTCTTCTACGTTCATCTCTTACATAATTTCGAGCAGTCTCTTTTGAACTAAAGTTCTCGCTCATTGTAGGCATATTAACTCTATTTCTAACTATTTCAACTTTAGATTTAGCTTCAGGTAATTGATCTAGCTCGATAAGCGCCTCAGCCCACATCAGTAAAACGTCTGCATATCTTATCAGTGGTTCGTCAATAGGATTACTCTGACGATATAAGAATTCAAGTCCTTCGCCAACAAACTTTCGATGTATATAAAATAAGTTTTCGCTATTTGCGGTCAAATCAGGTAGTATTCCGGGAATTAACTGGTCTTTTCCAACACCATTGGTATATGCTTTTCCAGCAGCCCAAGGCCATCTCATTACATACTCAGGTTCGTCACCACTTCCAGTTGGTGGGTTGGCATCTAGGCCAATTGCCGAAGAGTAAGGACAAATGATAGAATAGTGCAATCTAGGGTCTCTATCATTGTAAGCTTGCAATAATCTCTCCTCGTTTCCATCAGGTATATATTCGTTTTTTACTGATGAAAGAATTGCTGAATTAAGTCTATTATCTACTGCGGTTGAAATCTTAGCATGAATTTCGCTACCATTTGCTATCTTGTTTCTTAAAAAATAAACTTCTCTTTCGGCTGCCGGTAGGTTATTATAACCATCAATAAAGTCATCCCAGTTGAAAGCTTTAGAAGTGTTATCGTCAACTTTTACTTCATATAAGTCAGCAACTCCAGGTCTAACTTGAATATCTGTCCAGCTTCCTGCATTATCTGCACCTCCCATTTGGAAAGGAGCTAAGAATTTACTTCTGTTTATACCAAATGTTTTTGTTGCTTCTTCAATGTATTGTACACTAAAGATCATTTCATTGCAGTTCTCGTTTGCTACTTTAAATAGTTGTTTAAAGTCATTAGGAGTTCCAGTTGGATTGAAGATTCCATATCCCATTTCACCAACTTTTTGAAAATCATTAGCAGCAGCTTGAAAATCACTTTTACCATCTTGTCCTTGCCAGCCTTTGCTTTGGGCGCGATATAGATATGCTTTTCCTCTCAATGCGTAAGCAGCACCCTTACTTGCTTTGCCCTCTGTCTTATTAACATAGTTGTTAGGTAGATTAGGCTCGTTAATTGCATCTGTAAGATCTTGAATAATTTGCTCCCAAACTTCCATCTCTGAAGTTTGTCCTTTTGTGTACTCATTAGCATTTACGTTTTCGATGTATAATGGAACTCCAATACCGTTACCGCCATATAATGAGTTAAGCTGCATATAGAACAATGCTCTTAGAAACTTAGCTTCTGCAATCATCTTACCCTTTACTGCTTCGCTAATCGGGGCTTCTGATAATCCTTCTATTGCATCGTTAGCTCTATATACTCCTCTATAGTATTTTACCCATTGCTGACTAAGTATACTATTTGAAGCTGTTACGCCTACTCTGAAGAATCCACCATTATTATCGTAATTTCCTTGACTAACCATTCCTAGAATGTCGAAAAGGTAATTACCTGAGCCGCCTGCGTTTGCTACACTAGGGCCCCATCCTCGTAGTGTGGCATATACTCCAGCCATTCCTTGTTCAGCCAAAGTTTCAGATTGCCACATATTGCCCGATGCAAGAGTATTGTAAGGAGCAGTATCAAGCAAGCCATCAAAACAACTATTTAGCCCCAGAAGGGTAGTTGCTATAATCAAAAATTTAAAATATATTTTTCTCATAATTCATCAGATTAATTTAAAATGAAACATTTAGTCCTGCCGATATCATTCTTGCTAGAGGATAGCTACCGAATCCGATGCCGCCAATCTCTGGATCAACACCAGGGAAGCTTGTTATAGTTAGCAAGTTTTCACCACTAAAGAATACTCTAAGATTGCTTATTCTAGCCTTTTCTGTTAAGCTCTTAGGTACTGTATATCCAACTTGTAGGTTTTTCAATTTCACATATGATGCATTGTAGAAGTAGTCTGTGTTGTTTTGGAAAGTACCACCACTTGCTTTCAAACGTGAGTATGATGCAGTTAGATAGTTTGAAGTTGGATCTTCTTCAGGGGTAGCATATTTTGTTTCATCAAAATAGTAAAAATCATTGCGTGCGTTAGCAGGGATAGTATTTTGAACGTTAGAAATAATTGGATAATTTAATCCATTACCATATAGGTGGTAATACATACCTGCTTGACCCGACCATAGCATACTAATATCAAATCCTTTATATGATGCACTTAGGTTTATACCAAAGTTGTATTTAGGAGTACTTGATTTGCCAGTCCATTTTCTGTCATATTCGTTTCCGTAGTTACCGTCACCGTTGTTATCTGCGTATATGTATTCTCCATACCAGATTCTATTTCTGTCAACTGCGGCTGTTGTTTGTCCATTAAACTTGTATCCTGCTGCTACCATTGACTCTACCCATCTTAGGTCGTCAGTTGTTCTAATCATCCCATCTTTTGGACCACCATTAGGATCAACTCCGCCACCAGGTAAAGTATAGGTCCCAGTACCTTTGTATGGAGTTTGCATAAATTGTTCTCCCAGCATATGACCTTCTGGTCTACCATTCAGAGCTGAGTAATTTAAATATTTCCAAACTGGATTTCCCCATACATCAAAATCAGATTGATCAAATCCATATTCAACTGCTCCTAAGTATTTTACCACGCTATTTCTATTTATAGAGAAGTTACCACCAATTGAATATCGAACTTCTCCAATCTTATCATTCCATGTTAAGGTAGTCTCAAAACCACGGTTTCTAACACTTGCAGCATTTTCCTTTGGAAGTTTGATATCGCCTCTTGTTGCATAAGATGTTGGCATTGTTAAAATACCTTCAGTCAGTCTATTGTACATATCAACTTCTAAGTTTAGTCTTTGCTTTAAAAAAGAAGCGTCAAGTCCAATATTTGAAGTTGTTACATGTTCCCATGTTAATGAAGTGTTAGGAAGTTGAGAAGGGTACAAACCTTTTGTTTCGGTTTCTCCAAGAACCAAGTTTGTTGAGCCATATAGTGCTTGCCAGTCATAATATCCTGAAGTTACATTTCCAAGTTGACCCCATGAAGCTCTAATTTTTAAGTCTTCAATAATTGATCTTGCGGGTTGGAAAAATTCTTCTTCACTTATTCTCCATGCTAATGAAACAGATGGGAAAACTCCGTATCTATGTTCTGGCGCAAATCGAGATGATCCATCTCTTCTAAAGTTTGCCTCTACTAAATATTTACCTAGAAAACTATAATTTACTCTACCAAACTGAGAGAGCATGGCATAATCTCTTTCATAGCTTCCTCCGATAGAGTTCATCTCAGTACCGGTAGTTATATCAGTAATAGAGAAGTCTAAAAGCCCTTTTCTACTAGCACTAAATCCATTGTAGTTCCAATAAGACATTTCATATCCAAGTAGTCCTGAAATACTATGGTCACCAAAGGCCTCATTGTAATTTAATGTTCCGATTAGGTTTTTAGCTGTTTGACGTGTAAAAGATCTCGATGTGGTGGCCAAACTCTGATTAGCATTATATTCGGCTAGCACTTGATCGGTTCTAAAACTATATCTTTTAATGTTTACATCATGTTCTCTCTGATCCCAAGTCGCATCTTGATAGTTAAATTTAATCTCTGCGTTAAGTCCCTTAAATAGTTCAATACCTGCATACCAGGTTGTATTTAATCTTGTCGTTATGTGTTGCCCATCTTTGTAAACTAATCTTGCAAGAGGGTTTTCCATATTCTGAGGGTTCATTGCTGCATTTAGTGTTGCATCTTCAAGTGCTCCATATTTGCCATTATGCTCAGGAGTCATTGCAGGAACCATCTGATTAATATAATAAAGTGCACCTCCTGTGCTTGAGTCACCTACATCTCCATATCTTTGGTTAAAGTAAGTTCTGGTCCCAACCTTTAAAATATCGGCAACAACTGTCTCCACGTTAGCTCTAAAAGAATACTCTTCCAATGAAGTGTTAGGCATTGTTCCTGGGTTTGACTGATATCCTGCGGATAATAGATAAGTGCTATTTTCTCCACCTCCAGAGGCCTGAACTGTGTGTTTGTGATAGAAGCTAGGGAAATAAAAATATTTTGTCCAGTCTGTATTTGGATATGCTAAGTAGTTTGGCACGCCCCATTCGTTGTCAGTTCCATTAGGGTTCTTTGAGGCTGCTCTCCAAATATCTATGTCCGATTGTTTATAAGGAAGTAATGTTGGGTCAGCTAAAACACCTGCAGGGTTTAAGTTGCTCACAGCTCTGTTGTGCATCTCCATCCATTCAGACGTGTTAGACTCAATTTGAAACTTAGAGCTTACATCTGTTTGTGCAAAGAGAGATGAATAAGTGAACTTTGGTGCTTGTTTCTTTTTTCCACCTTTAGTAGTAATAAGAATCACTCCATTGGCAGCTCGTGAACCATAGATTGCAGCAGATGCAGCATCTTTCAAAATGCTAATACTTTCAACATCTTCTGAGTTAATTGAGTTAATAGCATTTCCTTCGTCTACTACTACTCCATCAATTACTACCATTGGACTGTTTGAGCCCTCAAAGGTGCCTGTACCACGAACCAATATTCCAGCTCCATCACTTCCTGGTTTTCCACTGCTTTGTCTTACTTGTACACCTGCAGCCAATCCACCTAATCCTGAAGATAAGTTTGCCATAGGTCTATTTTCTAGCTTTTGTGACCCAACACTCGCCACCGACCCAGTCAAATTAACCTTCTTTTGAACTCCATATCCAACCACTACCACCTCTTCCAAAGTTTGGGTATCTTCGGTCATAGTCACATTTATTGTGGTTCGGTTGTTCACAGCTATTTCTTGTGTGTCATATCCAATGTATGATATCACAAGGGTTGCGTTTGGTGCAACGGAGATTGAGAATGCTCCATCGAAGTCTGTAATGACTCCGTTTGTTGTACCTTTTTCAATAATGTTAGCTCCTATAATAGATCCATCTTGGTCTTCAACAACTCCTTTTACAGTTATTTTATTTTGTTGAACCTCCGAAATCGATCTATTCCCAGTCGTTGTCTTAGGGTTTGCAACTAAGCTAACCGTTGATGCAAATATGAGCATTAGCCCTACTGACATCTTTTTAAAGAATGAAATGTAATTTTTTTTCATTGTAATTAATTTAGACTTAGAAAAAATTGATTTGTTTTTAAGTTTGTGTCCGAGTCTATTTGACTCGAGCACTTTGGTTTTTAATTTGTTTTATTTCTCTCTCTATTCATAGGCATGTGATATTATTTTGTATTTATATGCTCTCTTTATATTCCCACACTACTTTATCGGTAATTACATTCTTTTTTGAGCCTGCTCTCACCTCCACAGTGTTGTCACCATTTTGCAACTTTACGTTTTCCCACGTTGCAGTTGCGTAGTCATCTGCTTTTTGTTTTCCAAGGTTTTTGCCATTTACCCATAATTCAGCTTCAGCAAAGTTTGTGAAGACTTTAATTGAAGTCGTTTCATTAACTCTTTTAGTGATACGTCTTTCCGAAATATAAACCATTGGCTCTTCCTTGTTCCAGTTTGCCTTATAAAAGTAATAAGCATCTTTTTTCACTTTCCTATCAAAGGTTACTAATCCTTTGTCATTAATTCCAGGTCTATCACCTTCGGTGCGGTGTGCCGCTCCAAAGTCAAACAAATTCCAAATAAATGAACCCCAAATAAATGGACGCTCATTAATCGCTTTCCAGTTACCCACGTGATATGCTGTTTGCCAATTCTCGGGGTGCCACCAGCTTGTTGCAACGGTAGCTTTCAGCTCTTCTTGTTGATGGTAGATGCTTGCACCTGCTCCATATTCACTAATTCCTAGTTTATATTGCGGAAACTTTTTATGAAAACCATCAGCCCAAGTTCCCATATGTTCGAAACCTCCACCATACCATCCATAATATTTGTTCCATGCTATCAAGTCGCTATGTGGATTAAGCGGATTGTTATCTCCCAAAAAGCTTGCAGCTACTGTTGGACGAGTTGGGTCTTCTTTATGAGCTAATGCATTTAGTTCCTCAATATAATCTTCAGGACTATCTCCCTCCGTTTTCAACTCATTATACAATCCCCACATGCAAATCGATGGATGGTTATAGTGTTGACGGATCAACTCTTTAAGTTGCTCTTTACCATTATCTCTAAAGCTCTCTTGATTTACATAGCCACGCTCAGCATAACCCCCTGGACCAATAAATGGGATTTCAGCCCACACTACTAATCCATTTTTGTCTGCCAAATCATAAAAATAGGATGCTTGTGGATAGTGTGCCAATCTCATAGCATTTGATCCCATATCCAAAATAATTTGCATATCCTCATCGTGATGTTCTGGACGCAATGCATTGCCTACTTCTGCTCTATCTTGATGACGACAAATACCCTTCAGTTTTATATACTCATCATTCAAGAAAAATCCTTCGGCAGCATCTGTACGATAGAATCTCAATCCTAATGGTTGTGTTACTTTGTCTTTCACTACGCCATCAACACTTAAGGTAACTTCTGCTTTGTACATGAATGGGTCCTTTTTTCCATTCCAAAGCCTTGGCTTATTTATAGTAAAATCGATGTTATGGTTAGTGTTTTCACCCTTTTGAAGATTAATTTCCTCTGTTTTGGAAATTATATTTTTATCCCCATCTAATATATTTAATGTCAAAACAGCATTTTTGCTATCACTAAAGTTGCTTAACATCACTTTGGTAGTAACCTCAGCCTTTTCCTTCGATACATTGTTTTGAATTAAATATACGCCTGGTGAGGCATAATCAGTAACAGAGATATGCTCTGGCTCAGTAATCACCAGATACACATCACGATAGATACCTCCATAGAAGTTGAAGTCTCCAAGCAGTGGCATAATATCAAGTTGTAATGAGTTGTTAACTCTTACCAACACTTCATTGTCTTTGCCATATTCTACAAAGTCAGTTATGTCAAACACAAATGCACCATATCCGCCTCTGTGTTCGCCCACATGCTTTTGATTAATAAAAAGGTTTGTAACTGTGTTTGCACCTTCAAACTTTAAATAGATTCTTTTGCCCTTCAACTCTTCTGATATAGGCAACATTTTTCTGTAGTTTCCCATACCTCTAAAATAATCCTGTTTTCCTGAAAGTGCATCTTGTGCATTCCATGTATGGGGTAGGTCAACTCTCTCTTCGGAGTTTTTTTGAACTTGCCACGAAAATCGAAACATCCAGTTGTTGTTTAGTTGAATCTCTTTTCGTGATGCCCATAATGTGGTCGTGCACAAGGCAGCAATAAAAAATAATAATGCTTTTCTCATTTCTCTTTTAAATAAATTATATTAACATGTTAATTCGAATATTCTAGGAGTCTATAGCCTTTCAAGTTGCAAATATGAGAAAATAAAATAAAAAAATGAAATATTGCAAGGAGTTTAACATTTTGAATTGCTTACTCTTAGATAAGTGTTCTCATGGTATTATGCTTAAAGTGTCTGTGGTACAGCTATTCAGGGCAAATGTTAAAATATTTACCCTAAAACTCAAATCTATCCCTATAAGCCCATAATCCTAATGCAGGACTCGAAATATAATATATCTCCTCACCATCGGGCATTGTGTTGAATCCCTCCTTCAGGTTTTCGAAGTCATATTTTTTCATCACCTCATCTATATCGGCATATTCAAATCCTACGCTCTCAATCTCTTCTTTGGTGATGTTTCCTTCTGCTTTGCCTGGGCAATATGTAATCTTAAACCTACCTTCCGACGATCCATGAATTAGGTGGGCTGATGCCCCAAGGTTGTTAGCCAGCTCCTCATTCTCCTCGGTTGCTTTCAAAGTTTGTTCGGTTCCAAAGTAACCATATTTTCTTATCAATCTGTCAATCTCTTTGTCCTCGCCAAATTCCTTCAATGCAGGAGCAAGCACTATTAGTTCCCCACCATCGGCTATTGCCATTCGTGTGCGATAGATAGCCTTGTTGCCTAACCATGTGCTTTTAAACTCTGTAGGGTCTAACCACACTACCACCTTATCTAATGGCTTTTCCACCATTTCAAAGTTCACTTCAAGTGATAGTTTTGCAGCCTTGTCAAACACCTCGAAGCTATCGCCAATAAATAGCCCATACGTTTGCTGTTTGCCTTGCTTATTTAATCCCACAACCGTCAATATATATAGAATAGGCATATCTGCTGAAAAGTTGTCAGATGCGTAGTTAAATATCTTCCTCACAGGTGTATCGGCTCTTCCCATCATACGCTCCATACCATACACCGCACCCACATAATGGCTTTTATTTATAGCTTCAAAACCACCAGTTCCTACAAATATATTCTTATTGTAGTTAGCCATTCCCACCACTTCGTGTGGAACCACTTGACCAATAGAAAGTATCAAATCGTATTCTCCTTCCACCAGTAATTTATTAACTTGTGCTGGCCATGTGAAGTCTAGCTTTCCTTCTGTCACCTCACTAACAAATTCTGATGGAACCCTTCCAAGTGTAACCACATCATTACGCCAATCGTGCTCTCGAAACAAATTCCTTGGTGTTTTGCCGAACATGGTGCTTATCTGTTCGTCCGTCATTGGCGTGTGTGTGCCAAGTGCGGGCAATATGTCTGTTAGTTTGTCACCATAGTACTCCCAGCTCATCTCGGTTAGTTCGCCAGCACGACTTGGGAATCTAGTGAAATCGGGTGGCACAACTAGCACCTTCTTTTTTTCTCCAAGTTTATTTAATGCTTCATATAACCCTCTCTTCAAATCGTCTGCTGAGAGGTTAGCTTCGGGTGAACCATATTTATAGTAAATCATAAATTTTTATTTTTAAAAAAACGCAACTCTTCTATATCAAGAGCTGCGTTTTGTGATTGTTTATTATTTTGTAGCCTTCTTTGTGGCTTTATACGTCATACATTGTTGATGCAGTGCTGCCACCACGACCAGTCCAGTCTGTGTGAAAAAACTCTCCACGTGGTTTGTCAACACGTTCATATTGATGTGCACCAAAATAGTCGCGTTGGGCTTGCAATAGGTTGGCTGGTAATCTGCCATTTCTAAAGCCATCAAAGTAGGTTAGGGCAGAAGCCATTGCTGGTACAGGAATTCCGTTAAGCACAGCTGTTGATATAACCCTTCTCCAGCTTTCCTGAGCCGATAATACAGCCTCCTTAAAGAATGGATCAAGCAGTAGGTTCTCAAGCTTAGGGTTGTTGTCGAAAGCCTTTTTGATATCACCTAAGAAGCGAGAGCGGATGATACATCCACCGCGCCACATTAATGCAATGCCCCCATAGTTCAAGTTCCAATTAAATTCCTTTGCAGCTTCCATCATCAGGTCGTAGCCTTGTGCATACGAAATAATTTTTGATGCATATATTGCCTCTTCCAGATCTTTGATAAACTGATCTTTATCCCCAATAAAGTTGGGTTTGGTGCCTAGAATATTTTCTGATGCTTTCACGCGCAATTCCTTTTGGGCTGATAAGCTACGTGAATATACCGACTCTGCAATCAATGTTAATGGGATTCCCAAGTCTAGTGCAGTTGATGCAGTCCATTTGCCTGTTCCCTTTTGTCCTGCTGTATCAAGTATGTTCTCAACTAGTGGGCTACCATCTTCATCTTTATATGCTAGAATATCGCGAGTAATTTCAATTAAGTATGAGTCCAGTTTGCCAGTATTCCACTTTTTAAATATTTCGTGTTGCTTAAACGCATCCATTCCTAGTAGCTCTTTCATCAGATGATATGCCTCATTAATGATTTGCATATCGCCGTATTCAATGCCGTTGTGTACCATTTTCACAAAGTGTCCTGCACCATCTTCGCCCACCCAATCACAGCAAGGCACACCATCGTCAACCTTTGCCGAAATTGATTGGAAAATGTCTTTTACCAAGCTCCACGCTTCAGGCGAGCCGCCTGGCATCATAGAAGGACCAGTGAGTGCGCCTTCTTCACCGCCCGACACACCGGTACCTACAAATAATAGTCCCTTGCTTTCAACATATTTAGTACGGCGTACTGTGTCTGGGAAGTGTGTGTTACCACCATCAATTATAATATCGCCTGGCTCAAGTAGAGGAATCAATTGATCAATAAAATTGTCAACAGGTGCACCGGCTTTCACAAGCATCATCACCTTGCGTGGACGCTCAAGCGAATCCACTAACTCCTCTAATGAATGTGCCCCAATAAAATTTTTATCTTTTCCACGACCATTCATAAAGTTGTCCACTTTTTCCACAGTGCGGTTATATACCGCTACAGTGTACCCTTTGCTCTCCATATTTAGGACTAAGTTTTCACCCATTACGGCCAATCCAATTAATCCTATGTCAGCTTTCTTTTTCATCTATATTGTTTATTTAGTTATCTAAATTATCTTCTCACTCTTGCGTTGCCATCCCATATGCTCCATACCATCTCTTCGTCGGCGGGAAGTGCATAATCGGTTAGGAAAGTAGTAGCCAACGCGCCCGTTGCCCAGGCAAACTTAACCCACTGTTCAGCAGGCTTTTCTGTAAGTATCGAGTAGAGCAAGCCACCCACAAAGCCATCTCCTCCACCAATTCTGTCAAGCACTTTGATTGTGCGTAGTGGTGCAAGATGCCAGTTTTCATTTTCATAAACAATTGCGCCCCAAAGATGTTCGTTTACACTTATCACTTCTCGCAAAGTATTTGCAAATACCGAAACATTAGGAAATGCCTTTTTAGCATTCAGTATCATCCCCTTGAAAGCATCAATAGTTTCTTCTATATTCTCTCCACCAGCTTTTGGTCCTGACACATTTAAGCATAGCTGAAAATCTTCCTCATTACCAATCAGAATATCCGAAAGTGATGCGATTTCGGTAAATGCGGCGTGCAGTTCATCCTCTCTTCCCTTCCAAAAAGTTGCACGATGGTTAAGGTCGAAAGAGATAAGTGTGCCATGCTTTTTGGCATATCTAGCAATTTCTAAACAAAAGTTGCTAGTTTCGGGTGAGAGTGCTGCAATTAGCCCAGATAGATGTACGATTTGTACTCCCTCTTCACCAAAAATCCGCTCTAGATCGAAGTCCTTCACATTTAAAGTACGTCCAACTTCTCCTGCTCTATCGTTTTGCACTCTTGGTCCGCGCAGTCCGTAGCCGCTATCTGCCACATTAAATTGGTGACGATATCCCCATGGATCACCCTGAGGTACCTCTGGTCCTTCATAGTCAATATGTCGTGCTTTTAGGTCCGACTTAATGAAAGCAGCAATTGGGCTGTCTTTCACAAAATTAGTAAGCGCCTTAACAGGCAATCCTAACGATGACGAAATGCTTGCCACATTAGTTTCAGCACTTGTGGCGTGCATCTCAAACATGTTGCTACTGTGCACAGGTTGTCCATTTATTGGAGTTATTCTCACGCCCATGCTTGTTGGTGTAACCAACGAATATTTGAAATTCTTTCTTAGTTTAATTGACATGTTCAAAAAAATAGATTGTATAAATTTTGTAACCTAAAAATTATATTTTTAAATGCTAAAAGCATCAAAACCACCATCCACAATAGCCACAGTGCCTGTCACAAATTTTGATGCATCGCTCACTAAGTAGTGCAATGTGCCTAGAAGCTCTTCGGGTTCGCCAAATCTTCTAAATGGTGTGTGGGCAATTATGGTGTTGCCTCTATCTGTAAACGTTCCATCCTCGTTTGTGAGTAGTGCTCTGTTTTGTTCCGTAATAAAAAACCCTGGACAAATAGCATTCACTCTAAAATCTTCACCAAACTTGATTGCCATCTCACCAGCCATATATTTTGTGAAGTTTGCCACTGCTGCCTTTGCAGCACCGTAGCCAGCCACTCTTGTGAGCGGACGAATGGCTGATGCAGATGATATATTGATAATGTTTCCTCGTTTTGCTTCCACCATATATTTCGAAAAGACAACCGTGGGGACTACTGTACCCATTAAGTTTAGGTCAACCACATTTTTGAAATCATCCATTTTTAGGTCAAATATGTTGTTGTTGGGTCCAATTGTTGCGCCTGGCATATTTCCGCCTGCACCATTAATCAGCACATCAATTTTGCCATATGCTGCTACAATATCCTTTGCATTTTGGGAGAGCACCTGTTCGTTGGTCACATTCGTTTGCAAAAACATAGCTTCTCCTCCTTTTGCTTTTATTTCTTCTATTAGCTTGTCGCCTTTCTCTTTGTTTCGTGCTAGGACTGCAACTTTGGCACCATGTGCTGCCAGATATTCCACCATCGAGGCACCAAGAACACCAGTTCCGCCTGTGATAACTATAACCTTGTCTTTTATATTGAATAATTCGTACATAATTCATTGTTTAAAATTGAAAGAAATTCTTTGCATTGTAGTAGCAAATATTCTGCACCATTTCCCCAATATACTTCATCTCCGTTCTTGGAAGTAATCCTTTTTCGATATCGTCCCCAATCATATTGCATAGGATGCGTCTAAAGTATTCGTGACGTGGGTATGATAGAAAACTTCTTGAGTCGGTGAGCATGCCTACAAATCTACTAATCAGCCCTAAGTTTGAAAGTGATGTCATTTGTGCCTCCATACCCGTTTTTTGATCTAAAAACCACCATCCCGAGCCAAATTGAATTTTTCCAGCTATCGACCCATCCTGAAAGTTTCCAATTGTTGATGCTATCATATCGTTGTCTCTGGGGTTGAGGTTGTAGATAATAGTTTTGGCTAGCTTATTTTCTTTGTCCAAACTGCTCAAAAATTTATTCAAACTGTTAGCTACATTTGGGTCGCTAATGGAGTCGAACCCGGTATCGGGACCAAGTTTTTTAAATAACCTTTCATTGTTGTTTCTAATCACGCCATAATGATATTGTTGAGTCCACCCTTTCTCCCAATCCATTATGCCGCCTTCATAAAGCATTGCCGATTTAAACTTGTCTATTTCCAACTGGCTTAATGGCTCATTAGCTCTAGCCTTCTTGAAAATTAGGTTTATCTCGTTGTTTGTATAATCTTCGGCATAAAATTTCTCCATACCGTGGTCTGAAAGTTTACAGCCTACTGTAGCAAAAAAATCGTGACGTTTGCGTAAAGCCTTAATCAAGGTGTCAAAAGAGTTGATATCAACGCCTGACACATTTGATAATTTGTCGATATATCTATTGTAATCATCGCCCGTTTCTATAGCCATCGCTTTGTCGGGTCGCCATGTGGGTAGAACTTTTATGTCGAATCCTTCCTCTTTTAGTGCAATATGATACTCGAGGTTGTCTACAGGATCGTCGGTAGTGCACACCACCTCCACTTTGTAATGCTTCATTAGCCCACGAGCCGAATACTCGGGTGTTCTCAATTGTGCGGTGCACTCATCATAAATTTCTTTTGCAGTTTCGGCATTTAGCAGTTTGGTCACCCCAAATGCAGTTTTCAGCTCCAAGTGCGTCCAATGATAAAGAGGATTCCTCATGGTGTAGGGAACTGTTTTTGCCCATTTCTCAAATTTTTCCCAGTCGGACGATTCGTTGCCAGTTATGTACTTTTCCTCCACTCCGTTTGTTCTCAATGCCCTCCATTTATAGTGATCACCCTCGAGCCATATTTGACCCAAGTTGTCAAACTGTCTGTCTTCGGCAATCTCTTGTGGGTTCAAGTGGCAATGGTAATCTATAATAGGCAATCCTTTTGCATATGTGTGATACAGCTCCTTTGCGGCATCAGACTGAAGCAAAAAATCATCATTTATAAAGTCCTTCATTTGAAATATATTTATTGTGTTATTGTTTACGTACACAGAGAGCTTTAAAAAAAGAGCTATCAGACCTCAAAAATAAGCAATATATTTCTAAATACGCGTAATTGAGACAAATATTTACTTCTTATGTTGTGGGTTATAGGTTCCATGCAACCTTTTTACTTGAATTTATACACAAAAGGCACAATAAGTTGGCTGCATATTATATTTTGGTTCTTTATGCTTTTTTTTTCGATCTTGCAACATTTTGCTCCACTTGTCGCCATTCCACTTCATAAGCTTTGTGATGCTTTATTTACTGATATCTTGCTCTGAAGTTTTCGAGATAGCTTGCTGTTTGTGGATTTGTACTTGCAAATTGCCAATACTGAAACCTGATCTGAAAAAAATGACCTTCCCTAAATAGGGTTGACCGTTTATATGAAATTTGGGTAACCATCACCCACAACAAATCCCGAAGTTTTCTCACCGCTTTCGGCGTATTTTGGGGCGTATTTATGCTGGTGCTCATGGTGGGTGCCGGCAATGCATTGGGCAAAGGAATTTCATCGCAAGTGGAAGGGTTTGCCAGTAATTCCTGCTTTTTTTGGAGTCAAAATACAACTGAACCTTACAAAGGTTTTCAAAAAGGACGCAGATGGGAGATGCTCAACAGTGATATTGAGATTATTCGACAAAGAGTGCCCGAGTTGCAGCACATTTCGCCAATGCTTTTTGGGGGATCGAGCGAGAAAAATGTTGTCAAAGGCGAAAAAGGAGGCTCATTTCAAGTGAAAGGCAGTTACCCGGAATATGACCTCATTGAAAAAAGTAAAATTGCAAAAGGAAGATTTATCAATGACATCGATATTGCCGAGCAACGCAAAGTATGCCTCATTGGTGAGCGGGTTGCAGAAGTACTCTTCGATCATGGTGAAAATGCAATTGGTGAACTGATTAAAGTAAACGGGATTTATTTTCAAGTAATCGGCGTGATCGGCAAAATGGCGAATGTTAGCATTGGAGGATCCAATGACGAATCGGTTATTTTGCCTTTCACAACCATGCAAAAGGCTTTTAATCAAGGAAATGCAATTCATTTCTTGGCTGCAACCTCTCAACCCGGTATCAAAGTAAAAGTAGTTGAAGATAAAATCAGAGAAACACTTCAATCTCTTCATCAAATCAGTCCAAATGACAAAGAAGCCATAGGCTCAATGAATATTGAAGATCAGTTTACAATGTTCAACAATCTATTTTTGGGAATTAATTCATTGATTTGGATTGTTGGATTGGGCACATTGCTTTTTGGAGCCATCGGAGTGAGCAGCATTATGCTGGTTACTGTGCGCGAACGCACCAAAGAAATTGGAATTCGCCGCGCGTTGGGCGCAACTCCCCAAACAATCATCAGTCAAATCTTGAGCGAAAGCGCCGTTTTAACCTTGATAGCCGGCGTGGTTGGAATTGTGTTGGGTGTAGGGATATTGTCGGCGGCGGGCGTGGTGCTTAGTCAAGGAGATCAATTTCTGAAAGATCCACAAATCAGCTTTACAATGGCAATCGGCGCTTTAATGATTTTGCTCGTTGTGGGTATCTCTGCCGGATTTATACCTGCTAAAAGAGCAATGTCTATCAAACCGATTGATGCGATAAGAGAAGAATAGAAAGACAAAAGACAAAAGACAAAAGATAAAAAAAACAACAACTAGATAAAACGACAAACACAATGAAAAAAGTATTTAAAATTGCAGGCCTCATCCTGCTTGGATTATTGGTCATTTGGACCTTCATTTTCCTTTGGAAAAAATCACAACCTGTGCAAAAAAACTACCAGATTGAAAGTGCAGCAATGCATAATATTGAAAAGCGAACCGTTGCTACGGGAAAAGTTCAGCCTCGAAACGAGATTCTCATTAAACCACAAATGTCGGGAATTATTGCTGAATTATACAAAGAAGCGGGCGATGTGATTCAGGCAGGCGACATTATTGCTAAAATTCAGGTTATTCCGGATATGGTCAATCTCAGCGGAGCGGAATCGAGAGTTTCGCGTGCACAATTGGCGGCAGATCAAAGTCAGCGCAACTACGAACGCGATCGTAAACTTTATGAAAGCGACGTGATTTCGAAAGAAGAATTTGAGAAAGTGCAACTCCAATACAAAAACGATCAGGAAGAGTTGCGCGCTGCCAACGACAACCTCAGTTTGGTAAAAACCGGAATTGCAAAGAGTTCTGAAAAGCTCAGCAACACGCTGGTGCGCGCTACCGTGAGCGGAACAATTTTGGATGTTCCGATCAAAGTGGGAAACTCGGTGATTCAATCCAATAATTTCAATGATGGCACAACCATTGCATCCATAGCCAACCTAAGCGATATGCTTTTTGAAGGAAAGATTGATGAAACTGAAGTCGGAAAACTCAATGCGGGCATGCCCATGGAAATTACGGTGGGTGCTATTCAAGACCGAAAGATTCCTGCGCTTTTGGAATATGTTTCTCCGAAAGGATTGGAAGAAAGTGGCGCAATTTTGTTCGAAATGAAAGCCGCGCTCGAAATGCCGGGCGATGTTTTTATCCGTGCCGGATATAGCGCCAATGCAGAAATAATTCTGGATAGCCGAGACAGCGTTGTTTCAGTTCCCGAAAGTTGCATTGAATTCAGCAATGACTCCGCATTTGTTTATATGTTGAAAAATGAAAAACCACAGGAATTTGAAAAGAAATTCGTAAAAGTGGGTTTGTCGGATGGCATTAATATTGAAGTAACTGAAGGATTAAAATTGAACGATAAAGTTCGCGGAAATGAAATCATTGAATCAAAAAAATAAAATCATGTATATCAAAAATTTATTGATTGTCGGATTTTTCCTGATGGGCTGCTCTCTTTCTGCACAACAATACACTTTGGATGATTGCATCCGTATTGCGCTCGAAAATAACCGCAACATCAAGCAGCAAATGTTGGGCAAAGCACAAAGAGAAATTGCTTATGCGCAGGCAAAAAACGATTTATTGCCCAACCTGAATGCTTCGGCCGGACAAAGTTTTGTTTTTGGAAGATCTATCGGTTTGGATAATACTTATCAAAACACCAATTCATCTCAAACTTCATTTGGTTTGGGTGCCAACATCACGCTTTTTGATGGATTGAGAATGAAATATAACATCGATGCACGCCGTGCAGAATTGGGTGCTGCAGGAGCCGATTTGGAGAAATTTAAAGATGATATTGAAATGAGTGTTGCCACCGCATTCCTGCAGGTGTTGCTTCAAAAAGAGTTGGTGCAAATTGCGAAGCAACAAATTGAGCTCACAAAAGCCAATATCGAGAGACAAAATGAACTTATTCTGAGCGGAAAACTGGCTAAAGGTGAAATTTATGAATTGGAAGCGCAGCAAGCCCGTGAAGAGCAAAACCTCGTGCAAGCAGAAAGCAACCTCAAACTGGCAATGCTTGATTTGGCACAAATTATGGAATTGGAAGATTTCCAAAATATGGATATCATTGCTCCTCCGGTTGAATCGATAATCGAAAACAGTCAACTAATTTCGGCAGAAAGCATCGTGCAAAATGCTCTGCTCGTGCGACCCGAAATAGAAGCTGCGAAATATAGATTTGAAAGTAGCTTACAAGAAATAAACATAGCCAAATCAAGACTTTATCCCACACTATCTTTTGGTGCCAACATGGGAACCGGCTATTATAAAATGGGTGGCAGACCCAACGAACCATTTTCTAATCAGTTCAAAAACAATATGAGCAATTCGTTGGGTTTCAGTTTGCAAATACCGATTTTCAACAAGTTTCAAACCCGAAACAGCATTCGCACGGCACAATTGGCTTCTGAAAACAGCAGAATAGAAATAGACAAAGTAAAAATTGAGTTGCGAAAGCGTGTTGAACAAGCTTTTGAAAATGCCAAAGGCGCTCAAAGCAAATGGCTTGCAACTCAAAAAGCAGAAACTGCAGGCGAAGAATCTTTTCGATTTACTCAAGAAAAGTTCGAAAACGGACGTGCAAATGCTTTTGAATTGTTTCAAGCCAAAAGCAATCTCACTCAAACTTTGGCAGATCAGGCACAGGCAAAATATGAGTTTGCATTTCGATTAAAAATACTGGAATTGTTAAATAACTAATTTACTGTAACCATTTTACGATGACCATAGTCCAATTATAAACAATAAAAAACTTAAAGTGATGATTAATTTACAAGTTCAAAATCTCCTTGCAATTCCTTTTTTGCTTTTGACACAATTATCTTGTGCCTCAAACCATTACGAAAAAGAAAAAAGTACTGAAAGAACGTATCAGGTTTCTTCATTCGAGATCATTAATTCTGAAATTGTTGGAAATATCGAGG
>CAYFSV010000009.1:0-7267 GCA_964345815.1 uncultured Proteiniphilum sp.
TTTTTCTTCATACAATAAAAAATTTAGTTATTAAAAAATTGAATAATAAAGTTTTGAATTTTATACTATGTTTTTTCTTTTATCTATTTACGTGTTTCGTAATATATATATAATGTGTATCATACATTACGCAAGACCGCCGCCTTGCTATGTTTTAGTTTTGCAATGTTAGTGATTTAGTCATAGGCTTTCATCTTTAAAATCAGTTTCACAGAGTAGTCTGTTCATTTACTCCCTTTGTAAACAACAACGTTTGTTGTTGATTTGTTTAACTATAATTTCAATCAAATTGTAGAAAGCCGCCTAGATTATTCACAATATCTATTCGATATATGCGTATCAAAGCTCTTTTTCACCTACATTTTAATCACAAAAGTAGCTAATTTTTTTATATCTCACTAATTATTTCGTTTTTTTTTCAACTTTTTCTCGAATCCACACTCACTTAGTTGTAATAAAGACATATTTATTACAAAAAGGGAAACTTACCCATTAATACACTTATTCGAAATTCTTAAGGATGCATTAGTATGGCTCAGAGTGTGTCTTGAATATGTTGATGTGTCCATTTAGTTTTTGTTTATAATAAATTAGATACATTCATTTTGTAAGTGACAAAGCTACTAAAATATTTGAATAAACAAAAAAAATTGAAGAAAAATGATTGAAATAAAAACAACCCCCGAGAAAACTGATAATTTTCTCGAGGGTCGTTCACATTCTATATATATGTGTTTATATATTTTACCTGCTTAGTTGTTCTCAGGACGCAATTTGCGAACCACGGCACCTGTTTGCCACATTTCGCTTTCGCGAAGCTCGCGCAACTCCTCTTCTAGTTTTTCTCGATAATCGGGTTGCGAATTGCTATCGATAGAGCGTTGTGCCTCATTGCCACTTGCCACCTCTTTATAAAGTTTTTCGAATACTGGTTTTGTAGCATCATGGAAAGGTCCCATCCAATCAAGTGCGCCACGCTGTGCAGTGGTAGAGCAGTTGGCATACATCCAATCCATACCATTCTCTGCAAACAGAGGCATTAGCGATTGAGTTAGCTCCTCAACAGTTTCATTGAAAGCCTCAGATGGTGTGTGTCCATTTTCGCGAAGCACCTCATATTGCGCTAGCATAAGCCCCTGAATAGCTCCCATTAGTGAACCACGTTCGCCAGTAAGGTCTGAATAAACCTCACGTTGGAAGTCTGTTTCAAATAAATATCCCGATCCCACACCGATACCCAAAGCAACCACACGATTGAAAGCATTGCCAGTAGCATCTTGGAAGATGGCATAACTAGAGTTTAAGCCACGCCCTTCTAAGAACATACGACGCAAACTTGTGCCCGAACCTTTTGGTGCTACCAAAATAACGTCAACATCTGCTGGAGGTATAATTCCTGTGCGCTCTTTGTAGGTTATCCCAAAACCATGTGAGAAATATAGAGCTTTGCCTGGTGTGAGATGTTTTTTCACTGTGTCCCAAAGTTGTATTTGTGCAGCATCCGAAAGCAGATACTGGATAATGGTACCACGCTCGCAAGCCTCTTCAATTTCAAAAAGAGTTTCGCCAGGAACCCATCCATCAGCAATAGCTTTGTCCCAAGTGGGGCTATTTTTGCGTTGACCAATGATTACATTGAAACCATTGTCGCGAAGATTTAGCGACTGACCAGGTCCTTGCACACCATATCCTATAATTGCAATTGTTTCATCTTTCAAAACCTCTTGAGCCTTGCTCAATGGAAACTCATCGCGGGTAACTACATTCTCAACTACACCGCCAAAATTCATTTTTGCCATATCTGTTTTTAATTGTTTGTGCCGAGTTATCGGCTATTTATTGTTTAATTATTTATATTACTGATTATAATTGTATCTATTTCATCATGCTCTTTAGTGCCTCGCGCTCTTCAAGCATATCACTTAGTCGCTCAATCTTAGATTTGGTGATGGCTATGCGCCCCGAGCGCACAAACTGCAGAACCCCAATCTTTTCGGCAAGTTCGTCAAACAGCCCTTGGGTTTCGGCATAGTGTCCCGCCTTAAGAAATACGATATTGTCTTTGGAGATTTCCAATACGCGTATGTTGTATTTTCGAATTAGATACTCCACCGAGCTATGCTCCATCACCTTTTCGGTAGATAGTTTATATAGAGCCAACTCTTGATGTACCAAATCCTCATCAGTGTTATAGAAAGCTTTTAGCACATCTACACGTTTATCAATTTGTCTCACCAATTTCTTTGCTACCGATTCATCATCAGCAAATGTGGTGATTGTGAACTTGTGGATACCCTCAAGCGCCGAAGGCGATACCGACAATGTTTCGATATTGAGCTGACGACGAGTGAAGATGGTGGTTATTTGATTGAGAACACCAACTGCATTTTCCGAGAAAATGGTTATTGTATATAATGTCTTGTTATTCATTTTAATTCATTTTTTAGTTTGTCGTTACACTTTCTCTCCCTTTGCCACCAACACGTCGGTGACACTGCCACCAGCTGGCACCATTGGATAAACCATCCCTTTAGTTTCTACCACCACCTCAAGCAAATATGAGCCCTTGTGGTTAAGCATTTCTATAATTGCCTCATCCAAATCGGCGCGATCAGTCACTTTGCGCCCCTTAATATCGTAAGCATCGGCAACTTTTATAAAGTTTGGGTTTTTAAGATGTGTTTCCGAGTATCTTTCATCGAAAAACAACTCCTGCCATTGACGCACCATTCCCAAGTAGTTGTTGTTGAGAAGAATAATCTTAACATCAACGCCCGACTCCATAATTGTTCCATATTCGTGCATTGTCATTTGCAATCCACCATCTCCTACAAATAGGCACACGGTACGATCGGGTGCTCCATATTTGGCACCAATTGCAGCTGGCAAGCCAAAGCCCATTGTGCCAAGTCCACCCGATGTGACAAGGCTACGCGATTGTGTAAACTTAAAGTAGCGGCTGCTAATCATTTGATGCTGCCCCACGTCGGTTACGCAGATGGCTTTATTGCCAGTAGCCTCAGTGACTTTGTTGACAACCTCACCCATTTTAATCTGCCCCCCATTTGTTGGGAAAAGCTCGGCTTCAATAACCTTCTCTTGCTCTAGTTTGTCATAATCTCTAAACGTTTTCAACCATTCGAGATGGTTGTTTTGGTTTAGCAACTCTGTAACCATTGGCAAAGTAGCTTTAGCATCGCCCAGCACCTTCACAGTTGTTTTCACATTCTTGTCCATCTCGGCAGGGTCAATATCAAAATGAATCACCTTTGCCTGCTTTGCATAGGTTGCAAGATTGCCAGTCACCCTGTCATCAAAGCGCATACCTATTGCAATCAACACATCACAATCGTTTGTGTTCATGTTAGGACCAATATTACCATGCATACCAAGCATTCCAGTGTTTAAAGGATGATCAGTATTCATTGCCGACAAGCCTAATAGTGTGGAAGCAAAAGGAATTCCTGCTTTCTCTAAAAACTTTTTCAAATCCTCCTCAGCATTGGCAAGCACTACTCCCTGCCCCACAAGAGCAAATGGTTTTTTTGCCTGATTGATTAGCTCAGCAGCTTGGGAAATACGTTCTTTGTCGGGAACAGGCACAGGGAAATAGCTGCGCAAGAAAGTTGTCTTCTCATATTTATACTCGCAAGTGTTTACTTGAGCATCTTTTGCAATGTCAATTACCACAGGACCTGGTCGTCCTGATCTGGCAATGTAAAAAGCGCGCGAAATAGCCCAAGGAATATCCTCAACACGTCGCACCTGATAAGCCCATTTAGTGACAGGTTGTGAAATACCAATCACATCAGCCTCCTGAAATGCATCAGATCCCAAAAGTCCCGAAGCCACTTGTCCCGAAATCACAACCAGCGGTGTGCTATCCATCATGGCATCAGTTAGCCCAGTTATAGCATTTGTGGCGCCAGGTCCAGAAGTAACTAGCGCAACCCCAACGTTTTGCGAAACTCTAGCATACCCTTGTGCTGCATGAACAGCTGCCTGCTCGTGACGAACCAAGACATGCTTAATTTCATCTCTGTGATCATATAGGGCATCAAACACTGGCATGATTGCCCCACCAGGATACCCAAACATAGTGTTGACTCCCTCCGTTAGCAATGCACGAATCAGCGCCTCGCTACCAGAGATAATTGGATTGTTTTGTTCTTCTTTCATACGATTATAATTGTTTGTGTTGCTGCCTACAAGCCTCTAAGTCAATGAATGCAGACAGCATTAATTTGGTTTCTATATTTATTATATTAATCTCACAGCTCCTTGATCAGCCGAACTCACAAAAGCGGCATAAGTGCGAAGAGCTTTAGATACAAATCTGTCTCTATTAGGCTTATAGGCTTTGTCACCTTTTGCCTCCTCCTCTTTGCGTCGTTCTTCCATTTCATCATCTGGAATCATCAATTGAATGCTGCGCTCAGGAATATTTATCTCTATAATATCATTATCGCGAACAAGTGCTATATTGCCACCAGCTGCGGCTTCGGGCGAGATGTGACCTATTGATAAGCCCGATGTTCCACCCGAGAAACGTCCATCAGTAATCAGGGCACATTCGGTACCCAAATGTTTTGCTTTGATATAAGATGTGGGATATAGCATCTCTTGCATACCGGGTCCACCTTTCGGTCCTTCGTAGGCTATCACCACCACATCACCTGCCACAATGTCACCCCTGAGAATGGCATCACAAGCTGTGTCTTGCGAATGAAACACACGAGCACGACCCGAAAACTTCCAAATGCTTTCGTCAACTCCAGCAGTTTTCACCACACAGCCATTCTCTGCAATATTTCCTTTAAGAATTGCCAAGCCACCATCTTTAGTGTAGGCATTTGCCATATTGCGTATGCAGCCATTTGCTCGATTGGTGTCAAGAGTTTTGTATTGTGCATCTTGTGATGCCATAACTATATTGCGACGATTGCCTGGTGCTGACGAATAGATTGACACAGCTTCGGCAGAAGGATTGTCAACAGTTATATCATATTTTGCAATGGCTTCGCCAAGCGTCAATCCATCGGCACGATATACTGATGTGTCGATTAAGCCACCTTTGGCAAGCTCGTTTACAATACCCAATATTCCACCAGCACGGTTTACATCCTGCACGTGATAATCTTTAGAGTTGGGAGCCACCATGCATAGACAAGGTACACGACGAGAAAGTTCGTCCATATCATCCATTGTGAAATCCACCTCTCCCTCGTTTGCAATTGCAAGAATATGAAGAATGGTGTTGGTGGACCCCCCCATAGCAATATCAAGCGTCATGGCATTCATAAATGCTTCACGTGTGGCAATGCTTCGTGGCAGCACAGTTTCGTCGCCCTCAAAGTAGTATCTATTTGCATTTTCCACAATTTGGTGGGCTGCTTTTATAAACAATTCTTTACGGTTGGCATGTGTTGCCACAATTGTGCCATTGCCAGGCAGTGCCAAACCTATGGCTTCATTGAGGCAGTTCATTGAATTGGCTGTAAACATACCCGAGCATGACCCACACGTTGGGCAAGCCGACACCTCAAGTTGTGCCACTCGTTCGTCCGACACATTTTCATCAGCCGATTCTATCATTGCATCAATCAGGTCAACCTGCTCACCATCAATATTGCCAGCCTCCATCGGTCCACCCGACACAAAGATGGCAGGAATATTAAGCCTCATAGCAGCCATTTGCATCCCTGGAGTTATCTTGTCGCAATTGCTAATGCACACCATTGCGTCAGCTTTGTGGGCATTCACCATATACTCAACCGAATCGGCAATCAAATCGCGCGACGGCAAAGAGTAGAGCATTCCATCGTGCCCCATGGCAATACCATCATCAACCGCAATGGTGTTGAACTCGGCAGCAAAGCAACCAAGCTTTTCTATCTCCTTCTTAACCAGCTGACCAATTTCATGCAGATGTACGTGTCCTGGCACAAATTGTGTGAATGAATTGACGATGGCTATAATTGGTTTGCCCATCTGCTTTGTGGTCATGCCATTGGCGTGCCAAAGCGCTCTGGCACCCGCCATTCGTCGTCCTTGTGTGGATGTGGCACTACGCAGTTTCCATGCATCAGCACCTAAGTTCATTTTATCTTTATCTGTATTACTACTCATAATCAACAATATATTTTGTTATCCATTCGCCCACTTCACTTGTAGAGTATGGCTTACCACTTTCGGCAATATCCTCGGTAACTATATTAGCTTCGAGGCTCGCATTTACAGCCTCACGAATAAGTGCGCCCTCCTCCATCATTTCAAAAGCATACTCAAACATAAGAGCAGCCGAAAGAATCATTGCTATTGGATTGGCTATGTTTTTTCCTGCTGCCTGTGGGTATGAGCCATGAATGGGCTCGAACAACGAAGTGTGCAACCCAATGGATGCTGATGGCAACAAACCAAGCGATCCTGTGATAACCGACGCTTCGTCGGTTAGGATATCTCCAAATAGGTTTTCGGTTACCAACACATCAAAACTCTTGGGCCATTGAATAATGCGCATAGCAGCATTGTCAACAAACATATATTCAGTTTCGATATCAGGATACTGTGGTGCAATCTCTTGCGCTATTTGACGCCATAAGCGTGATGTAGCTATCACGTTTGCTTTGTCCACCACTGTCACCTTTTTATTTCTTTGTCCTGCAAATTTATATGCTAAGTGCAAGATGCGCTCTATCTCCTCACGAGTGTAAACACAGGTGTCATATGCAGTATTGCCATCTTCGCTTCTGCCTTGTGGGCGACCAAAATACATGCCTCCCGTAAGTTCGCGAATACACATAAAGTCGGCTCCATCAACAAGCTCGGCTCGCAAAGGAGACTTGTGGATAAGCGATGGAAATGTCATAACGGGGCGAATGTTGCCATACAAACCCAACATCTTGCGCATACGAAGCAATCCCTGTTCGGGGCGCACCTTTGCATTAGGGTCGTTGTCGAACTTGGGATGACCAATTGCACCAAAAAGCACTGCATCGCTATTCATGCATAGTTCGTGTGTTTCTGCAGGATACGGATCTCCCACTGTGTCAATTGCCACAGCACCTGTTATACCCTCTTTGTAGTTAAGTTTGTGTCCAAACTTGTCGCACACCGCTTTTGTCACGCTTAGTGCCTGCTCCATTATTTCGGGACCTATCCCGTCTCCTGCTAATACTGCTATATTTAGTTCTTTCATTTGTGAGTTATGAGTTATGATTTGTGAGTTATGAATGATGATTGTTGATTGATGATTGTTGATTGATGA
>CAYFSV010000009.1:7367-33591 GCA_964345815.1 uncultured Proteiniphilum sp.
TTATGATTTGTGAGTTATGAATGATGATTGTTGATTGATGATTGTTGATTGATGAGTTATGAGTTATGAATGATGATTGATGAGTTATGAGTTATGAGTTATGAATGTTGACTGTTGAGTTAAATCATAATTCTGAAATCTAAAATCACAAATCATAAATCATAAATCTAAAATCTGAAATCTGAAATCAAAAAATCTTACATGTGATAATTCGGAATATTTCCGCTTTCTATTAAATTGAGCATCTTCATTGTAGCTTTGATAGCTGCCACTGTCTGATCGATATCTAGGGCACGAGTTTTAAATACTTTATCGTCAAATTTCCAGGTGATAACCGCTTGCACATAGGCATTGGTCTTTCCTCCTGGAGGGATAACCACCACATAGTCTATAAGTTCGGGGGTGGGCTTGTTCAGCTTACGATATATTTTGTACATAGCCTTCGAGAATGCGTGATATTGTCCTTCACCCGCTGCCGACTCTTGATATACCTCGCCTTTAATAGATATTTTGACTGTTGCCATTGGGCGCAAGCCATTTGCAAGGCTCATCGAATAGTTGAGCATCTCGATATCATCATTATCGGTGCCATTCTTTAGCACATCCGAAACAATGTATGGAAGCTCGTCAAGAGTCACTAATTCTTTTTTATCGCCAAGTTCGATGATGCGCTTTGTTACTTTTAGTGTGGACTCATCATCAAGCTCAATGCCTAACGCCTCCAGGTTTTTAATTATATTGGAGCGACCAGCATTCTTGCCTAACGCATATTCGCGAAAACGACCAAATCGTTCGGGCATCAGTTCGCTAAAATATAGATTCTTCTTTTTATCACCATCGGCGTGCACTCCTGCCACCTGTGTGAAAACGCTATCACCAATTACAGGCTTATTGTTGGGAATACGAACTCCCGAATAACTCTCTATTACCTTACTAACATTATATAGATTTGATTCTTTTATATTTGTCGACACATCGTCCATATGATCGTGTACAAGCGCCACAACACTGGTTAGAGGCACATTGCCTGCACGCTCGCCAAGCCCATTCACCGTTACGTGAACACCCTTCACGCCTGCTTTTATAGCCTCAAAAACATTTGCTGTTGCAAGATCATAATCATTGTGTGCATGAAAATCGAAATGCAGTTCGGGGTATTTACCTACCATCAACGAGCAAAACTCATTGGCTTCATCAGGGTTAAGAATGCCCAGTGTATCTGGAAGCATAAAACGATTAATCGCCTCATCCTTTAATCCATCAATCATTTGAAAAACATGGTCGCGAGAATTGCGCATTCCGTTCGACCAATCTTCAAGATAGATATTCACACTGATTCCGAGCTCTTGTGCTAATGCAACGCTTGCTTTGATATCCTCGATGTGCTCCTCAGCTGTTTTGCGTAGTTGATACTTGCAGTGCTTTCTCGAACCCTTGCAAAGTAGGTTTATAACCTTGCAGCCACTGTCGGAGATCCATTTAAGAGATGCACCATTATCAACAAAGCCCAACACCTCAAGTCTGTCTATATATCCATTCTTTTGTGCCCATTTTGCCATGCGACGCACCGAGTGAAATTCTCCCTCCGACACTCTTGCAGATGCAACTTCAACTCTATCCACACCAAGATCTTCGAGCAACAATCGCAAAACACTAAGTTTTTCGGGTGCGGCAAACGACACTCCCGATGTTTGCTCTCCATCGCGAAGTGTGGTGTCCATTATCTCTATTTTTCTTGTATTTTTCAAAACTGCACCTCCAATATAAGTTATTATCTAATATGTATAAGCTCTGTTTCGCTCATACTCCTCAATCTTGTCCTTATTGGATAATAAGAAATCGATATCATCAAGTCCGTTCAGTAGGCACTCCTTTTTATAAGGGTTTATTTCAAAAGATTCACTATTGCCTGTGGCATTATTTGTGATTGTTTGCTCAATTAAATTGACAGTAACAGTTGACTTCGCATCCTTGTCTGACGAATCAAACAGCTCTTTCAAGAACTGCTCACTCACCACAACGGGCAATATACCATTGTTGAGCGCATTATTGCGAAATATATCCGCAAAGAAGCTCGACACTACCACTTTGAAGCCATAACCACCAATTGCCCATGCGGCATGCTCGCGGCTACTACCGCTTCCAAAGTTTTTGCCAGCCACAAGCACCTCTCCGCTATATGTAGCATCATTTAGCACAAAGTCGGTTTTGGGGCTACCATCTTTATTGTATCTCCAATCGGCAAAAAGGTTGTCGCCAAAGCCTTCGCGAGTAGTGGCTTTCAAAAAGCGTGCAGGAATAATTTGATCGGTGTCCACATTCTCAATTGGAAGTGGTACGTATGTTGATGTTATTGTTTTGAATTTCTCCATGAAATGTTTTGTTCTTTTTTTGCTCAAATTGGACCAAGCCCAAAGAGCAAGCATTTATAACTTAGTTTGATATTGAAATGTTCAGGGAATGGTGATTTTACCATTTATAGCTGCTGCGGCTGCAACCAATGGACTAGCCAAAATAGTGCGAGCTCCAGGACCTTGACGCCCCTCAAAGTTTCGGTTGGAGGTAGATACTGCATACATTCCCGCTGGCACTTTATCATCATTCATTGCAAGACAAGCCGAACAGCCTGGCTCGCGCAATTCAAAGCCTGCATCTTCAAGAATCTTATCTAATCCCTCTTCCTTAATTTGCCTGCGCACCTGCCAACTTCCTGGCACCAACCATGCAGTGATGTTATCTGCTTTCTTTTTCCCTTTCACATAGTCAGTAAATATCCTGAAATCTTCAATTCTACCATTTGTACAACTACCCAAGAACACATAGTCAACATACTTTCCCTCTAGCTTTTCACCAGGGTTGAAGCCCATATATTTTAATGACTTCTCGAAAGAGATCTTACCCGACTCGCCTATATCATCAAGTGTAGGGATTGAATCATCAATCGGCATACCCATTCCTGGATTGGTACCATATGTTATCATCTGCTTAATATCGGAGGCATCAAAAGTTATCTCCTTATCAAAGGTAGCATCATCGTCCGACTTAAGTGTTTTCCAATAAGCAATGGCTTGATCCCACTTTTCGCCTTTTGGAGCAAACTCACGCTCCTGCACATAGTTAAAGGTGGTTTCGTCGGGCGCAATCAATCCTCCACGTGCACCCATCTCAATGCTCAGGTTGCAAAGTGTCATTCGCTCTTCCATTGTCAAGTTGCGAATAGCTTCGCCTGCATACTCCACAAAATAGCCTGTGGCACCACCTGTTGTTAGCTTCCAAATCATATATAATGCCATATCCTTTGAACTAACGCCCTCATTTAGCTTTCCTTCAAAATTGATACGCATTGTTTTGGGACGAGTTTGTAAGATACACTGCGATGACAGAACCATCTCCACCTCGCTTGTGCCAATACCAAATGCTATCGCTCCAAAGGCTCCATGTGTTGAAGTATGGCTATCGCCACAAACAATTGTCATGCCTGGCTGCGTGTATCCATTTTCGGGACCAATTACGTGCACAATACCATTCTTTGTATTCTTAAGACCAAAGTATGTAAGGCCAAAGTCCTTTGCATTTTTGGCAAGTGTATCCACCTGAAATCTCGATACCTCATCACTGATTGGCTTATCTTGATGCATAGTTGGGATATTGTGGTCGGCAGTTAGAGTTGTTTGATCAGGTCTAAATACCTTAATGCCCCTTTCGCGCAATCCTGCAAAGGCTTGTGGACTGGTAACCTCGTGACACAAGTGTCTATCTATATATAACTGAGTGGGACCATCTTTGACAGTGGTAACCACGTGTGCATCCCATACTTTGTCGAAAAGAGTTTTTCCTTTCTTGTTCTCTTGCTGTGTATTTACAAATGTGCTCATATTTTTATTGTTGTATCTTTCGTTTAATGATTGTTTATTCTACAAATTTATTTACTGCATCTATAAATGCCTCAACTGATGCCGAAACAATGTCGGTGTTGGCTGAAAAGCCATAGTAAGGAACTCCATTGTGCTCAACTTGCATATGCACCTTGCCCACATCATCGCTGCCACGATTAATGGCTTGGATTAAAAATTCTTGAATTGTGGTTTCGCGACTGATTATATTCTTTACAGCTTTGATTGCTGCGTCAACTGGTCCATTGCCTGTGGCTGATGCTTCGAAATGCTCGCCTGCAATATCAAGACCTATGCTTGCTACGTGTCTCAGTCCAATGCCACACGTCACTTGCAAATAGTCTATCTTGATGCGACGTTTTGCCGACTCTCTTCCAACCAATTGCAAGATATCCTCATCTTTTATATCTTTCTTTGTATCAGCAAGCGCTAAAAATTTCTCGTAAACAGCATCAAGTTCTTGCTCTTCAAGTTCAACGCCCAACAAGTTCAAGCGACTCTTAAGCGCAGCACGCCCGCTGCGCGCAGTGAGCACTATTGAGTTTTCGTCAATACCCACATCTTTAGGGTCGATAATCTCATATGTCTCAACATTCTTCAAAACACCATCTTGATGGATTCCTGAAGAGTGAGCAAAAGCATTGCGTCCTACTATTGCCTTGTTTGGCTGAACTGGCATGTTCATCATAGCAGAAACAAGACGACTTGTTGAATATATTTTTTGTGTATTTATATTTGTATCGAAGCCCAACTCTTTATGACTCTTAAGTGCCATCACAACCTCCTCAAGTGACGTATTTCCAGCACGTTCGCCAATTCCGTTTATTGTAACCTCAACCTGGCGGGCTCCATTCAATACACCCGAAAGAGTGTTGGCTGTAGCCATTCCTAAATCTTGATGACAGTGTGTAGATAGGATTGCATTTTTCATGTCAACATTGTCAACCAAGTATTTTATTTTAGCCCCATATTCGTGAGGGAAGCAATAGCCTGTGGTATCGGGAATGTTTACAACTGTTGCACCAGCATTAACAACAGCCTGAACCACTCGTGCTAGATATTCATTATCCGTTCTACCAGCATCCTCGGCATAAAACTCCACATCATCCACAAATCGACGTGCATATTTTACCGCTTTAATAGCACGTTCTATAATATCCTCGCGATTTGAATTGAATTTATATTTGATATGAGAGTCAGAGGTGCCTATTCCTGTATGAATTCTTTTACGCTTCGCATATTTAAGCGACTCGGCAGCCACTTCAATATCTTTCTCAACCGCACGAGTGAGCGCACAAATAGTGGGCCACGTAACAGCCTTTGAGATTTCAACTATAGAGTTAAAATCACCAGGGCTTGAGATTGGGAATCCAGCCTCAATCACATCCACACCCAATAGTTCAAGCTCTTTCGCTATTTCTATTTTCTCAATAGTGTTCAACTGACATCCTGGCACTTGCTCACCATCACGCAACGTTGTATCAAATACATAAACTCTTTCCATAACTATTTTTTATTTCTCAGTTTTATTAAAAAGAAAAACCCTTCTCAACTTGGTGAGAAAGGTTATCTTAATTCGTTTTATATTGTTTAAATATTGATATGCCTATCTCACCCGCCGATTTTAACCAGAAGAAGAATAGAAAGGACTAGAATATCAATATTATTATAATTCATTTTCGTTTGCTTTAATAGCTTTTTGATTTATTTCAACTGCAAAGAAAAACTAATTATTTGAACTGACAAAACTTTTAACGCATTTTTCTCAAATATTCTTACGATTTAAAACTTTTTGAGTGCTTTTGATTACAATATCCTCTTCGAATTATATATAATAGTATAATAAGGTCCATATCATTTATCATAATAGGAAACCATCTAACCATTTGTAAAATAATAATTTAGCCATTGCCATAAAAGATAATTTTATTGACTATTTTTGCGCCGAATTATTAACACTATTAATTTTTTGAAACAAATGAAAAATGGTAATCCCGCTGTAGTAGGTTTAGCAGGTTTTGGAATGACTACGTTCTTATTACAGGTTCACAACCTTGGATTTCTTGATTGGGGTCCCGTTATTGCTATGGGTATCATCTTTGGAGGATTGGCACAAATGATTGCTGGCTTTCAAGAACAAAAAATGGGCAACAACTTTGGCTACAGTGCTTTTGTATCGTATGGTGCTTTTTGGATTGGATTAAGCATTATCAAGCTTTTCAATCACTATGGCATTTATCCAGCTAGCACAAATGACCTAGGTTTTTATCTATTGGGTTGGACACTCTACACCGCAATAATGTTTGCCGCATCTCTTCGAGTTCACAAGGCTATGACATTTACTTTTGCCACTCTCCTTATTGGGTTTATATTGCTGGTACTCGAACATTTCTATTTCCCAGCTCTAAAAGCAGTAGCTGCTATCGATCTTATTATTTGTGCTTTTGCAGCATGGTATATGATGGCTGGTATTATTATAAATGACTTGGCAGGCAAAGATATATTGCCCATGGGTGGAAAGATAGTTAAGTAACGCTATATCAGGACTAGACAATAATACAAAATCAAAAGGGGATAAACCACACGGCTTATCCCCTTTACTTTTATAATGATTTATCTTACTTCACTTCTTCAAAGTCAACGTCAGTAACGTCATCTTGAGAATCACCACCTTGATCTGATTGCTGTCCACCAAAGCCTGCGCCACCAGTTGGGTCGCCACCAGCCTGAGCGTTTTGAGCATTATACATATCTTGTGATGCTGCTTGGAAAGCAGTATTTAATTCATCCATATATGTAGTGATATCATCAACGTTCTGAGCTTTATGCGCCTCTTTCAGCTTCTCAAGTGCACTTTCGATTGGAGCCTTCTTATCTGCTGGAATTTTATCACCAAATTCCTTCAACTGTTTCTCAGTTTGAAAAATAGTTGAGTCAGCTTGGTTCAACTTATCAATACGCTCTTTCTCTTTTTTGTCAGACTCAGCATTTGCAGCTGCTTCTTCCTTCATGCGATTAATTTCCTCCTCGCTCAAGCCAGATGAAGCCTCAATGCGAATTTTTTGTTCTTTACCAGTTGCTTTATCTTTTGCAGAAACACTTAATATACCGTTTGAGTCAATATCAAATGTAACCTCAATTTGCGGTGTGCCACGTGGTGCTGGTGGAATTCCATCTAAGTTGAACACTCCAATTTGCTTATTGTCACGAGCCATCGAGCGCTCACCTTGCAGCACATTAATCTGAACCGAAGGTTGATTATCTGAAGCTGTTGAGAAGGTCTCACTCTTCTTAGTTGGAATAGTAGTGTTAGCTTCAATTAGCTTTGTCATCACACCACCCATTGTTTCAATACCTAGAGACAGTGGAGTTACATCTAGTAACAACACATCTTGAACTTCTCCTGTTAGAACACCACCTTGAATAGCTGCACCAAGAGCAACAACCTCGTCGGGGTTTACACCTTTATTAGGAGCTTTTCCAAAAATCTTCTCTACAATTTGCTGAACCGCAGGGATACGTGTTGAACCACCAACAAGGATAACCTCATCAATATCAGACAATGACATGCCAGCATCATTAATAGCTGTTTGACACGGAGCTACCACTTTTTGGATTAAGCTATCGGTCAATTGCTCAAATTTGGCACGTGACAATGTTTTCACCAAGTGCTTTGGAATACCATTTACTGGCATGATATATGGCAAGTTGATTTCAGTAGAAGATGCACTTGAAAGCTCAATCTTAGCTTTTTCGGCTGCCTCTTTCAATCTTTGTAATGCCATTGGGTCTTGACGAAGATCTAATCCCTCATCTTTCAAAAACTCTTCTGCCAACCAGTCGATAATAGCATGGTCGAAGTCGTCACCACCTAAGTGAGTGTCCCCATTGGTTGATTTAACCTCAAATACACCATCACCAAGCTCTAGGATAGAGATATCGAATGTACCACCACCAAGGTCGAACACTGCAATCTTCATATCTTTATGAGCTTTATCTAAACCATATGCCAAAGATGCAGCAGTTGGCTCGTTCACAATACGACGAACATTAAGTCCTGCAATTTCTCCAGCCTCTTTAGTAGCCTGACGTTGTGCATCGCTAAAATATGCAGGCACAGTAATCACAGCCTCTTTCACCTCTTGCCCCAAATAATCTTCAGCAGTTTGCTTCATCTTTTGAAGAATAACAGCTGATATTTCTTGTGGAGAGAATTTCTGTCCATCAATATCAACACGTGGAGTGTTGTTGTCACCTTTAACCACTTCATAAGGAACACGACCAGTCTCTTTTGCTACTTGATCATATGTTTCACCCATAAATGTTTTAATTGAGTATATAGTATGCTTTGGATTAGTTATTGCCTGTCTTTTTGCAGGGTCTCCCACTTTTCTCTCACCATTCTCAATAAATGCTACGATTGAAGGAGTAGTACGTTTTCCTTCATTATTTGGAATCACAACTGGCTCGTTACCTTCCATCACTGAAACACAAGAGTTTGTGGTTCCTAAGTCAATTCCTATTATTTTTCCCATAATTTAAATATGTATTTATTGTTTAATTTCATAATTTGTCTGTCACTAATATAATGTCAAATGTTGTGCCAAAAATTTATGTCACACACCAAACTGACATAATGTCGCCAAATAAACAGTCTTTTTTAATTTATATTTAAAGTTTTTATTACCTTTGAATTGTTTACACATAAATAATAAGAAAATTATTCACTAATCTATAAACTCAATAGAGCTATGTTTACTACAGAAGACTTAAAGTTGCTTCGAGAGAAAGGAATTTCGGAACAACAAATCACAACACAATTATCACATTTCAATGATGGCTTCCCATATTTGAAAATAGTGAGTGCTGCATCTATTGATAATGGCATTTTGTCAGTTTCGGATACTGACAAACAAGAGTATCTGGATGCATGGCATGAATATCTAAGGGGTGACAAAAGGGTAACAAAGTTTGTACCCGCATCGGGTGCTGCAAGCCGAATGTTCAAAGATCTGTTCTCGTTTTTGGAGGCTAGCTACGATACACCAACAAGTGAATTCGAAAAACAGTTTTTCGACAACATCACAAAGTTTGCATTCTACGACACATTAAGCGAGACCTGCAAAAAGATGTTTGCCAAATCAAGCAACGAACTTATTAACGAAGGCAAATATAAGATGGTTGTTGAAGCTCTACTCTCTGAGGAGGGTCTCAATTATGGCAACCTTCCAAAGGGTCTTCTATTATTTCATTATTATAAGGAAGGAAACAGAACTCCAGCCGGTGAACATATGACTGAAGGAACATTATATGCCAAAGACAAGAATGGAGTTGTGAATTTACACTTTACGGTTTCTGAAGAGCATAAAAGCATGTTCGAACTATTGGTTGCAGCACGTCGCTTGAGCTATGAACTAAAACTTGATGCAAAGTTTAATGTTTCATATAGTGTTCAGAAACCAAGCACTGACACAATTGCAGTTGACATGAATAATGAGCCTTTTAGAGACGAAGATGGCAACCTTCTCTTCCGCCCAGGTGGGCATGGTGCGCTAATAGAGAATCTAAATGATATTGACTCAGACATTATATTTATCAAGAATATAGATAATGTGATTCCCGACAGACTTAAGGAAGACGAGGCCGTGTATAAGCAGCTGCTTGCAGGGGTGTTGATTACACTTCAAAAGCGTGCCCATGATTATCTAGTGGAGCTGACATCAGATAAGGCTGATCAATCGAAACTGAATGAGATATTTGAATTTTCTAAGCAAGAACTTTGCATCACACCACCAGAGCAGGGGTTTGAGGATGACAAAGCGCTCAAAGAGTACCTAATATCGAAGCTTGACAGACCATTCCGTGTGTGTGGAATGGTGAAAAACCAAGGTGAGCCAGGTGGAGGTCCCTTTATTGTTGTGAATCCCGACAGAACGGCATCACTTCAAATACTTGAGAGTTCACAAATTGACAAAGATGACAAAATGGCATTAGATGCATTTAAAAATGGATCACATTTTAATCCTGTTGATTTGGTGTGTGGTGTGAAGTGCTACAAGAACAACAAGTTTGACCTGCCAAAGTATGTAGATAAGAATACAGGTTTTATATCGCAAAAGTCGCAAAACGGAAAGCCACTACAAGCACTAGAACTACCCGGTTTGTGGAATGGTGCGATGAGCAACTGGAACACTATATTTGTAGAAGTGCCAATCAGCACATTCAATCCTGTGAAAACGGTTAATGATCTACTGAGACCAGAACATCAATAAAGGTTACATATTAATAAATTGAAGATTGGGGGTGTGAGGATTCACATCCCTTTTTTTATTTGATACTCAAAACGAAAAAAGCGTCCTAAGAATAATCTTAGAACGCTTTTGATGTTGAGCGGAAAACGAGACTCGAACTCGCGACCCCAACCTTGGCAAGGTTGTGCTCTACCAACTGAGCTATTTCCGCATTGTCACTACTTGTAAAGGATTGCTTTATCTTTCGTTTTGCGTGTGCAAAGGTAAGCAACTTTTCTTAAACTCCAAAACAAATTGAAGAAAAAGTCATCTTTTTCTTCAATTTGTTATAAAAAACACCCCAGAACGCTGTGAGCTGGGTCTAACATTGTACTTTTGAAGTACCTGTTTTGATGGACCACCTTCGGGTGTGCCCAAACCATACATTGTTATATATGATGTTTCGCATTGCTTGCACACTGCCTTCCCATTAGGTGTTGGTTCCACCAGCACTCGCTTGTCATCCTCGTAGGGACAACATAAATCGTAGGCATAAATTGCTCCTTCAGCCGACATAAATATCAATAAGCCACCAAATCCTACAAACTCATTAGCTGCACGAGGCTTTGTGAAGACTTTATAGGTAAATGGTCGCAAGTCTGAATCGGGACCATAAAGGTCAATCTCAAAGTTGACCTTCGCAAATGGAATTGTGAAGAGCTCCTCCTCATTTACGCAAGATGATAATACAAGCGACAGGGTCAGTATTGTATATAAATATAGTCGTTTCATTTAGAATTTTTGTTATAGTTGTACACCATCTAATATATCGTCAATAGCTGCAAGCTCCTCATCCGAAAACTGCATATTGTTGAGCGAATTTATATTTGCTTTTAGTTGAGTCATATTTCGTGCGCCAACAATAAGTGATGTCACTCTAGCATCACGCAAAGCCCAGGTAAGTGCCATTTCCGACATAGTTTGCCCTCGCTCCTTTGCCAATTGGCTAAGGCTTTTCACCTTATCAACCAACTCTAGTGTAACTTGTTCCTTTCTAAGAAATCCTGTTTTATCGGCAGCACGACTCTCCAAGGGGATACCATTAATGTACTTATCCGTTAGCACACCCTGAGCCAAAGGCGAAAAGCCAATGAAGCCTGTGCAATACTTCTCAACCAGAGGAAATATATCCTCTTCTACCTTTCGATTTAACATGCTATATCTATCTTGAAATATCAAACATGGTACATCTCTACTTTGTAGATAATCCATAGCCTTTGTGGCTTCGGTTAGGGGATATTTTGACAATCCAATATAGAGCGCTTTACCCTGCCTTACAATATCTACTAATGCCTGCATTGTTTCCTCAACTGGAGTTTCAGAGTCATATCTGTGCGAATAGAATATATCAAAGTAATCCAACCCTGTTCTGATAAGACTCTGATCGATACTAGCCATAATTTGTTTGCGCGACGAGCCATCTCCATATGGTCCATCCCACATCAAGTGTCCCGCTTTAGACGAAACAATCATTTTGTCGCGATGCGAAGCCAAATTAGTTTTAAGTATTTTGCCAAAATTGGTCTCAGCCGATCCTGGAGGAGGACCATAGTTGTTGGCTAAATCGAAGTGAACTACGCCATTTTCATAGGCATAAAGAATCATTTTTTGTGCCTCGACAAAATCATTCACAAATCCAAAATTGTGCCACAAACCAAGTGATAGCCTAGGCAGCTTTAGTCCGCTTTTTCCACAAAACGCATAGTTCATATTGTATTATGTTTTTAGTTATTTAAGTTTCCTCTCTAAATCGTCATCAGCAAGCATTGCAATTATAGATTGACCATCGGGCGTGTGGTTGGGTGCACGGCAAGCAAAAAGCTGATTCACCATCACAACCATCTCCTCTTCGGATAGTGCCCTACCACGTGGAATGGCGGTGTAGCTAGCCATAGACATTGCTAAGGCTTCATACACCTTCTCCTTAACGTTAGCACCCGTCTCTATGCTCTTATCAATCATGGTTTGCAATAGTTCAACAAAGTTGACATTGTTTAGTTCGGATGGAACCCCCTGTATTGCAAAGGTATTATTACCTAGATTTGAGAACTCAAAACCAAGCGCCTCAAGGTCGTCGCTAATTTCGTTGAAAGCGGAAGCCTCCAGTTGCGAAAGTTCAATCATCTCAGGAAACAACACTCGCTGTGACACTCCTACCCTACCAGCTATTTGAGCCATGTATTTATCAAAAAGTATTCGTATATGTGCTCTATGTTGATCTATAATCATCAAACCCGACTTAACTGATGTCAAGATATATTTATGCTTATACTGATAATGCTCGGGCGAATAAACTACAGGAGCTGACGAATCAACAGAATCATTATTGGCACTACTCTCTGCACTAAACACAATTGTAGAGCCACCCTCTTCCCTATCAGGAATAGCCTCCTCATCATAATCACCCTCCTCATTTTCGAAGCCTTCATATAGTTTTTCCCAATCCAAATTAGGCTTTACAGGTGCTTGATAGCCACCTTGATTGACTGCAAAAGGGTTGTATCCATGATTGATACGTGTGCCAGGTGTATCGGGGGTTGAGGAGGAACTCGAAGTATCAAACACAGGTATGTCGGGCGCATCAGCTGTGTCGAAGTCAATGCTTGGAATGGCGTTAAACTTCCCAAGCGACTCTTTTATAGTTACAAGCAATATTTGCCAAATTGCATTTTCATTTTCAAACTTCACCTCCGTTTTAGTTGGATGAATGTTCACATCAATTGCATTTGGGTCAACCTCAAAATATATAAAATAATTGGGGCTTTCGCTTGGTGCAATTAGTTTTTCGTAAGCTGTGGTAACAGCTTTGTGAAAATAGGGATGTCGTATGTATCTATTGTTTGCAAAGAAGAATTGACGCGCCCTGCCCTTGCGCGCATATTGTGGCATACAAATATATCCATAAACTTTAACCATGGTTGTGGTCTCCTCAATCTCTATAAGTTGCTGATTAAAGTTTTTACCCTCAACTTGAACAATACGCTGTCGCAAATTGCCAGCTGGCAAGTGCATCGTTTGCACATCATTTTCGAAAAGTGTAAACTCCACATCAGGGTTAACCATTGCAATGCGTTCAAGTTCTATCAAAATATTTCGTCGCTCCGTTTCATTTGATTTCAAAAACTTGCGACGTGCAGGTACATTATAAAATATATTCTTTACAGCAATGCTCGTACCTACTGGTGTTGACACAGACTCCTGGCTCTCAACATTAGAGCCCGCAATCTTCACAAAAGTGCCAATCTCGTCATCTGCTTGTCTCGACTTAAGCTCCACATGTGCAATTGCTGCAATAGAAGCAAGAGCTTCCCCTCGAAAGCCACGTGTATAGAGCGCAAACAGATCATCTGCATTTTTAATCTTGGATGTAGCATGTCTTTCAAATGCCATTCTAGCATCAGTTTCGCTCATTCCTTTGCCATCATCAACAATCTGAATGAGAGTTCTGCCAGCATCTTTTATTATAATTTGAATATGCTTAGCTCCAGCATCCAATGAGTTTTCCACTAGCTCCTTCACCACTGATGCAGGACGCTGAATAACCTCGCCAGCAGCGATTTGATTTGCAATTGAGTCGGGCAATAAATTAATTATATCAGACATGCTTGTATATGTTGTTATATGAAAAGTATGATATTAAAAAAACAATAGTTTGTCCTTGCTTCCCTACCTGAATGAAATCACGTAATAAAGCAAAAACAAACTGATATAAAAAAGATAAGAGAACCTTATCTCAAAAATAAAATGTAGAACAGAACTATTAGCGCAGCCAAAAACAACACTATAGTTATGTTGTTAGTAAAAAACGGCTTGCTGTCCCCTTCCTCTCGCTCTTTGCGACGCTTCAAATATTTAGTTTGAGAAACAAACTCTTTACCAAAATCGGTCTTTTCTGGTCTATCTTCAATAATTATTTCGCGCCCCTCTTCTCGTGCAACCTCTTGCTCAATTCTACGAATTCTCTTTTCCATTCGCTCTTTGCGAGCCTCCTCATCCGAGTCATACATGATGGTTCGGTGCTGAAATTTTCGAGGTTTTCTGTTGTTATAAAAAAAGAATATTCCCATAGTGCAATAATCGTTAGTAATACAAATGTAATGAAAATACGCTGATTTTCAAAAACAGCTACTGCTGTATTAACTATGACTCTGAAAAATCATTCGCGTTTAAATTTGCGTGGTGCCTTAACTTCACTGTCTATCGCCTTACGCTCATTTCGTCTAAATATATCACCCTTGTGCATTGGTCGCAAATAATCTAACCACATAAATCCTTTCAGGGTTGAGTCGTCAGCCCCCAAAAGACTCAGGGGAGTTGTCACAGCTTGTGTTGCCGACCATAGTTTAAGCTTTTCTAGCTCACTGTCTCTAAAGTCCATCGACAAGTATGCACTCTCAGTTTTGTTAAGTCCAATAATCGAGCCTATGCTATCTCCCTCCACTAGATAGTAGAGCGATTCGGCATTGCCATCTACTAGCAGATGCCTCAACTCGCCATTATCAAAATATATCTTCATATCTCGACCACTAATCTGATTGTATTGCCCATCCTTTTCTCTACTCTGAATAGCCAAAGCATATTCGCGAACATGCGCCATCTCTATTGTGGTGTCGTTTAGGCGAACATCTATCCTTTCGCCTAACACCTGATTTTCATCATTCCACAGCACAGGGTCACCCAGCAGATAGAGAGTTGAATCGCGCTGCACAAAGCTCATCGAGTCGCACACGCCCTGCATATCTTCTCTATAGAATCTTACATTATAGTAGGCTTTTATATCCTTGTAAATAGAATCAGTGAGCATTTTTAGGGTATCGCCATGCAAAAACAAGCTATCACTTTGCGAATAATCTATCACATAAGCCGAATCGGTAGCCATGCCATACTCTGTTTGTTCGTTGTAGGTTCCATAATTACCATAAAGAATGGCTCGCTGCTTAAAGTCCTCCATATACATATTGCCAAAAACCTCAGCATCACCCGACAAGCGATTGTATATAATAGTGTCGCCAATCAGCACCTGAGTGGTGTCGTTGCTGTATATTTCAGATCTATTAAACAACTTTGCATCCTCCGTTTCGGTGTTATACCAGCCATGGCTTGTTTGGATAAAGCCACTATCTGACACAATTGTTGAGGGACCAAGTATATCTGCAACCTTAGTTTCGGTGTTATATTTTAATGTATCGGAGAAGATTGTGAAATTCTCATTCACCAGTTTCACCGTATTGCTAAACAAAGCATCTTTACTATCAGGATCGTACTGACCCCAAAAGGATGTAAGTTCGTTATCATCATCCACAAGCATTCCCCCGTCAAAGTAGTAACCCAGATTATCTACTCTATCATAGTTTAAGCTATCCGTAAATAGTGTTGCTTGATTGTCCTCCATTCTGATATTATCACGCAGGCGAGCCAATCTTGTATTTCCATCATAGTGTAGGTAGTCGCCATAGATAAACAGTGTGTCTCCTTGCTCGATAACCACATTGCTAAAAGCCTCAAATGTGTTTTGGTTATCATACAGATAAGCACTATCGCAATACATATATGCACCTTCGTGATAAAACACTACACTATCCAAAAAAACCTGAGCATCAACGTGCTCTCTCTTCACAAGCCTACCCGCCTCTTTTAGCTCAATTATTTTTGCATTTGGATTTTGCTTTTTCGGGGGAGGTTGCACAGCTCTAACCGATATAAAAAGCACAGAAAGCACACTCACAACAAGCATGCTTTCACGTATATAGCGAGAATATTTTTTTTCTCTCATTCGTTTTGTTTCAGTTTAATATTTCTATTTCACCCAGCCTTTATATTTAAAATCGCAGCCTCTCCATTCGGGATCAATTCTCACAAATATATTATCTATTTTGTTGAGAAGCCATTCGTCCATCATCTCCTCACGACGAGCATTTTCTGCCATTTGTTTTATGATTTGATAATCGCTGTTCATATTTGCTGAATGTCCCTCTATTCGGTTTGTCACCTTTACGATGGCAGCCACTTTTCGCTCTTTGTCGTTTATCATCACAAAGGGTTCCGATAGTTCACCAACTTTCATTTCGCCAACCACACGAGCTACATCCTGATTAATCTCGCTTAGCTGAAAACGTGGTGTGCCTCTATTGGGCGATTGTGGCAAGTTGTTCACCATTATTCCTCTATTATTCCTAGTATCCTTGTCGGCAGACAGATATAGAGCTGCATCATCAAATGAAAGCTTTTTATTCATAATCCCTGTTCTTATTGAGTCGAGCCTAACCAATGCGGTGTCAATTTGCTCTTGTGGAATTCTTGGTTTAAGCAATATATGTCTAAAATTAGCCATATCGCCACGTCTTTCAATCAGCTGAATGATATGGTAGCCATATTCTGACTCAACAATATTTGACACCTTTGCAGGGTCGTTAAGTGCAAAAGCCACGTTTGCAAACTCGGGCACAAGTTGCGATCTATTCATAAAGCCTAGTTCGCCACCCTTCACTGCCGATCCATCTTCAGAATGTATCAATGCCAGTGTAGAGAATGTTTTTTCACCTGAGTTAATCTCTTCTGTATATTGACGGAGTCTATCTTTCACAACATCTATTTCAGCCAAAGGCACCTCAGGTTCAACCGTTATTATTTGCACCTCAAGCATCGTGGGAATGTAGGGCAGGCTGTCTTGCGGAATACTGTTGTAGAACTTTCTAATCTCAGATGGAGTTAGTGATATGTCGTAAAAGTGTTTTCTTTGAACACCTTCAATTAGTTGTTGTTCTTGGAACTGCGTACGCAAATCTTCACGAATTTTGCGGAGACTTTTCCCGAAGTACTCCTCAAGCTTTTCGGCAGACCCAGTGGAGGCGATATAATCATTAATCTGATACTCTACCATTTGGTTTACCTCGGCGGCATTAACATTGATACTGTCAAGTTTTGCCTGATCAAGAAACAGTTTTCTAACTGCCAATTGCTCGGGAATAAAACAGTATGGGTCGCCCGTGATGCGCTGGTTTTGCATCTGTAGGTCTTTTCTATACTCTTCTACCTCCGATTTCAAAATAGCCTCATCACCCACCACCCACACAATCTCGTCAATGATATTGTTTTGAGAAGTAGCTGCATTCGTAAAAAGCACAAACGCCAGAAGCGTCATCAATATTTTTGCAATAAGTTTCATCATTAATTGTCTTTTATAGAAATCAACCGTAAAAGTAGTTATAAATGAGTTACAAGCCAACTACTCTTACATTAAAAGATATAAAAAGAGAGTGTCTATCTGTCGCCTAAGATTCTCAGAGTGTGCCAAAGACAAGACAAATAAGCGTGAGAAAGTAGGATTATTAGAAAAGTACTATATTTGTACGCACAAAAAAAAGAATTTACCTATTCATTATGATAAACTGGATATTTTTAATCGTCGGAGGATTGTTTGAAGCTGCATTTGCTTTTAGCTTAGAGAGAATGTCATCTAGCAGTGGCAAAGTAGCGGTGCTGTGGTTTCTGTCATTTATTGCAAACGTAAGTGTAAGCATGTTTTTGCTTTACAAAGCTATTAGCGGACCCAATGCCATTGAGGTTGGCACTGGCTATGCAGTGTGGGGTGGCGTGGGGGCTGTGTTCACAGTGTTGGCAGGGATTGTTTTTTTAGGAGAATCAACCTCCTTTTGGCGAATCTTCTTTATTTGCACACTCATCATGTCTATTGTTGGCCTAAACCTATCCAGCAAATAAAACATCTATATCTTCACTCTTATCACACCCTCAATATCGGTGGTATAGCCTGGCGATAGGCGCTCTTGTCGCATCTTAAATGTCTGTTTGTCCATAGATGCCAATCGCACCACATTGGAGCGTGTCTTGTGATTCACTCTATCTATAGCCTCCATAAGTGGCTTGTGCTTGGGGTTTGAGTTGTAGAATAGCGAAAGCTGATACTCTCCAGCATCCACAAAATGATGCAAGGTGACTCCCGCCCTCTTGTAGTTATAGTGTTCTCTAAAAATCTCTTTCAAGCCCGACACCGCAAAGTCAACCAACTCGAGAGTTGAGGAGGTTGGAAAAGGTAGTCGCACCTCCACTTTGTTGGCGTATTGTGGTTGGGTGTCATTGTGGATATTGGTTTGAATAAACAGGGTAATACGTGTGCACAGCGAATTTTGTCGTCTAAGCTTATCAGCACTAAGGTATGTGAAAGTCACAATGCGCTCCTTCAATTGATCAAACGTATTATAGCTAACCTCAAAAGTGCGAGTTGTGGAGATGCTTTGACGTTTTTCCTCGGGCTCAAACTCAATACTACGTTCACCCTTTAGGTCGCGCTGAAGATTAAGCCCTACAACTGTCATATTTGACATAACCCAACTTTCGGGCAGTTTTGTAAACTGCAAGGCATTTTCAACCCTCATCGTATGAAGCTTCGATACACTTCTTCTACCAATACCCCATACATCGCCCACTTCCAACCATTTAAGTGCTTTAACACGTAGCTCTTCACTATCGATAACATGCACCCCTCCTGTTTGCTTTGGAAATTTCTTGGCTATTCGGTTGGCTGCTTTTGCCAATGCCTTAGTAGGAGCAATACCCACAGATATGGGCAAGCCTGTCCACAACATAACCTGATCTTTCATCTGCTTGCCATATTTAGTAAAATCCACATCCATACCTGTCAAATCAAGAAAGCACTCATCAATAGAGTATATCTCTTGCAATGGGGTGTAGTTCGAAAGAATGCTCATCACTCTACGGCTCATGTCACCATAAAGAGGGAAGTTGGCTGAGAAAACCTCAACACCATATGTGCGAAATGTCTCCTGATATTGAAATGCTGGCGCACCCATAGGAATGCCAGCTCGCTTAGCCTCTTCGGAGCGAGCAATGACGCATCCATCATTGTTGGACAGCACAACAATGGGTTTGCCTTCGAGTGCGGGATTAAAGTTTCGCTCGCACGAGGCGTAAAAATTATTGCAATCTATGAGCGCAACCATCTTGTGGGGGTGGGTCTAATGATTAATGTTACGATTGCCCATATCGAGAACTCATCTTCGCGAGAAACCGAAATGGTTGGAAACCCCTCGTTATAGGGAATCAAGTCAACTCCAGTTTCTGTAAACTTTAGTCGCTTTAGGGTAAACTCTCCATCGATGGCACACACTGCTATATCGCCATCCACAGCAGATGTGCGAAGCGAGCGGTCCATATAAAAATAATCGCCATCAGCTATAAAACTATCCATTGACAAGCCATATGCTTTACCAATAAATATAGCTTCGGGGTTTTTCATATATTTCGAGAGAATATCTAGGGGCTCAAAATAGAAATCGTTGGCAGGCGAAGGGAACCCAGCCTGAATGGTCCCTATATAGGGGAATTCATGCTGAACCTCATCTTCTGACAGTGAAAAAATCTCTACTTTATTATCATTCTTATCGTTGTTCATCAAAGCAAGTTTTATACAAATATACAATTTAGATGGAACAATAAATAGGGCTAATCTATATAACGAAACTGAATTATAGATTTTTTGATTATTTTTGTAGTTCATTTCTCATGAATATAAAATAGGTAATGAACTCTAAAAACAGAGCTGGTTTATACATTGCAATAGCCATTGCTAGCTGGTCAACAGTGGCATCGGCATTCAAAATCGGGTTGCAGCACTACAGCTATTTCGAGCTGATATTGGTGTCGGCAATTGTGGCTATGTTGGTCTTTGCCATGGTGATAACAGCCCAAGGCAAATGGCAGTTGATCAGGCACCTATTGCCAAAGCAATGGGCAATGTTTGCATTTAGCGGATTGCTCAATCCAGCGCTCTATTATATAGTTCTGTTTAAATCGTATGACCTTTTGCCAGCACAAATAGCTCAACCCATAAACTATTTTTGGCCCACCCTGCTCACCATTATGATTGCAATATTTACACGTCAAAGCATTCCGGCATTTAAATATATTGGCATGTTGATATCTTTTGCAGGAGTGGCGCTAATATCCTTAGGCACAGGCGGTATAGCGGGTGTTGAGTTATCAACAATTGGCATTTCACTTGCATTTATGAGTGCCTTTATGTGGGCACTCTATTGGATACTCAATCAGCGTGCCAAAAACATTGATGCATCAGTGGCACTGTTCCTAAATTTCATGTTTGGAGTTGTCTATTTATCAATCGCAGCACTATTTGTTCCTACAAACTTGGGCTCCATGGCTGGGCTCATGTCGGGTGTGTATGTGGGGCTTTTTGAAATGGGTGTTCCTTTTATCTTTTTTGGCTTAGCGCTAAAGCATAGCAACAACCCAGCACTAATAAATCAACTGTGCTATTTGTCACCATTTATCTCATTGTTTATAATCCACTTTGTGTTGGGCGAAACAATTTATCCAACAACATATATGGGGTTGATGTTGATAATTAGCGGCATAGTGCTTAATGAGTTTATAGGAAAACGAAAACAGCGTTTGAATACTATTTAAATGCCATTCAAACACCATTTAAATCATTGAGTCATCTTTAAGAAATTTATATGTTCGACACTTTTGAAAATATAGTTGCACAAATGAATCGTGCAGGAAAATCTGAGATTCCCTTTCTGTTTGCCATAAACTTTGATAAATCTGAGGGCTTTTTCGTTGCCAACCCAAAAGAGCAAACCAATATTCTATTTGATATAAATGGACAGAGCAACATCCAGCATGATAATAATATACTGAGCGATTATGTCTTCGAGTGTCATCCCATTGGACTAAATAATTATAAAGAAAAATATGACGCAGCAATTGGTGAAATGACCAAGAGGGGTGTTGATTTGATAAACCTAACACAAAAAACACCACTCTCCACTAGTCTATCACTGGAAAAGATATTCAAATATAGCAAAGCTAAGTATAGATTATTAGTACCTGATAAGTTTGTGTGCTTCTCCCCCGAAATATTTGTGAGAACTAGCAAAGGCAAAATCTATTCGTATCCGATGAAGGGAACAATTAGTGCAGGTGTGCCTAATGCTAGAGAGATTATCATAAATAGTAAAAAAGAGATTGAGGAGCATCGCACAGCTGTGGACCTAATATCAGAAGATTTGAGCAAAGTGTCTTCGGAAGTTGCCATCACAAGGTTTAGATATATAGATGAAATTAGCAATCACAGGGGCAAACTGCTACAAGTGAGTTCGGAAGTGGTGGGCACATTATCGGATGATTTTTTCAACAATATTGGCACACACATTAGCAACTTGCTTCCTGCTGGCTCCATTGCAGGGTATCCACGAGGTGAGGCTATAAAAATTATTGATAAAATAGAGAACGAAACAAGGGGATATTACACAGGCATTGTTGGCTATTTTGATGGCAGAGATATAGACTGTGGAGTGTTGATAAGATTTATTGAACAAGATAATGACAGACTATATTTCAGAAGCGGCGGTGGCATCACGCTCAACAGTGTTTGCGAGGATGAATATAGGGAAATTGAGGAGAAGATTTATTTACCATTTTAAAGAACTTGAACATGTTTCTAGAAACCATATGTATTGACAATAATAAGGTGTTAAATATTGATGCTCACATCAAACGAATGAATGATACTGCAAAACACTTTGGCTTTAATGCTCCAAGATTGCCAAGCCTAATTGAGCTGCTTCCACAGGGTCTTGCCAATAAAAAGGTGAGATGTAGCATCACATATAACAGTAGCATTGTGGATATTAAATTTGTAGATTATATGCCACGTAAAATAAATTCATTAAAGCTTGTGCAAGCAGATATTGATTATGATTTTAAATTTGCTGATCGCAATCAGCTCAATTCACTACTTGAAAGCAGAGAGGACTGCGACGAAATATTGATTGTGAAAAGCAAATGCATCACCGACACCACATTTAGCAATGTGGTTTTTGAAAGCACCCAAGGTTTGTTTACACCCGACACCTATCTGCTGAATGGAACCAAAAGACAAGCACTACTCAAATCAGGCACAATTGCTGAAAAAAGAATAACCATAGATGATTTATATCAATATAGCAATGCCTATCTTATCAATGCAATGTTAGATGTTGGGGATATCAAAATAGAGCGACTAATATAGCCAAATACCTACAATATAATATACAAGTGCAGCAATCACAGCGCTAACTGGAATTGTTAGAATCCAGGCTGTAACAAGTCTTTGAGACACTCCCCATCTCACTGCCGATAGACGCTTGATGGCACCTGCCCCCATGATTGAGCCCGTGATTACGTGGGTGGTGCTTACAGGAATTTTGAAAATCTCCACTATAAATAGCGTCAAAGAACTTGCAGTTTGTGAAGCAAGACCTTCCATTGGGGTAATTCTAGTAATGCCAGTTCCCATTGTTTTTATAATCTTCCATCCTCCACTCAAAGTTCCTAAAGCTATTACAGTAAAACATGACAATGGAACCCAATCAGGAATATTATTTATTGAGTCAAGATATAGCCATGATGGTACGTCGGAAGAGGATGTTGAATATGCAATCATTGCAGCCGCAATGATACCCATCACCTTCTGTGAGTCATTAAGACCGTGCCCAATACTCAACAAACCTGATGATACGAGTTGTAGTCTTTTAAACCACGTACGTGACTTATGCGGATTTGAGCGGCGAAATAGGTGCATTATTATTGCTGAAATAAGAACACTGCTAAGAAGACCTATTACTGGGGCTATAACAATGAAAGATGCAATAATCAAAATAGTGCCAGAATGAATAGATTGAAACCCTGCCGAGGCAATAGCTGCTCCTGCAAAAGCACCAATCAAGGTGTGTGATGATGATGAAGGAATGCCAAACCACCATGTCAGTAGATTCCAAAATATGGCTGCTATGAGCGCCGAGAACACTATAGGCAAAGTAACATATTCCTCAATAACTGTTTTAGAAACCGTGTCGGCAATTCCAAACTCGCCAATAATAAACTTAGCAATAAAGAAAGCCATGAAATTGAAAAATGCAGCCCAAACAACCGCCTGAACAGGAGATAAAACTCTAGTGGTTACAACTGTGGCTATGGAGTTGGCAGCATCATGAAAACCATTAATAAAATCGAACACAAGGGCTAAAACTATTATTGTTAGCAACAAAATCATATCAACAAAATTTTAAGCAATAAGTGAGAAATAAAAAAGTATGCATTTTGGGTTATGCATACTTAACAATGATTTTTTTAATCGTTTTACCTACACGTTCGGCAACATCAGTTGCTCGTTCAAGTTCTGACATTATCTCCTTTATCTTGATCATTTCAACTGGGTTACCCGGGTTTTGAAACAATTCAATCAGAAAATGCTCATAAATGTCATCTGCTTTATTTTCTAGTATGTGTAGATTATCGCATTCAGACTTTATTTTCCTAAAGTCCTTTTTTAATGATGGCAGAGCGTCAATTGATTTCTTTATAATCAATGAGCTTTCGTTAAGGTTAAGCGCCAATTCATGTGCGGCTACAGGAATTGACAAAGGTCTGTAAAGATATATTTTTTTTGCTGCGCTATTCACAAAATCATTCACATCGTCCATTTCACCAGACAGATCATTGATATCTTCTCTATCGAAAGGAGTGATAAAAGAGATATTTAGCTCATCAAAAATCTTATTTGTTAGGCGATCCCCTTTGCGTTCAACCTCTTTGATTTTCCTGAAGTAATCCTCTGCATTATCGGGTTCATAGTTACTCATAAATTCAATTAGAATCTCTGTGATTTCTATTATCACTTCGGACAAACCCGATAGAAGGGGGTAAAACTTAGGCTCTTTAGGAGCTAGTTTGCTAAAAAAAGAATTATTCATTTACAATAAATTAAACTATAGATAGAAACAACTCAACTATTTAAGTGTCAAAATAGACCCGATTGTTTCAGTGGGCAAACTTACAAAAAATCCACAATTATATATCATTTTGATACAATTAATATCCCGTTTTATATCATTTAATGCCTAAATTGTAACACTTATAAATGTGGATAAGATATCATACAAAAAAAACTGCACATAAGCGTAAACGCTGTGCAGTTTTTTCTTACGATTAAAAAATATTATTGTCATACGTATCGTATGGAACTCGCTCTAATCATTTACTGTTGTGAGAATGATTAGAGCGCTCGTTTCATAATAACACGTTGTTAGATAAGACTTGTTACCCGAAGTCGTCAAACATAATCATTTCACGAGGTACACCTAGGTCGTCAAGCATTTTTTGAACTGCTGCAGCCATAGGACCAGGACCACACATGTAGTACTCGATATCCTCTGGTGTATCATGATCCTTAAGATAGGTGTCATGAATTACCTGATGAACAAAGCCTGCAGTATACTTAACTCCTTTAGCATCAGCTTCAGGATCAGGACGGTCAAGCGCCAAGTGGAATGAGAAGTTAGGGAAATCTCTTTCCAATTGATAGAAGTCTTCTAGATAGAAAGCCTCTTGCAATGCACGAGCACCATAGAAGTAAGACATCTTACGGTCTGTAACCTTAAGTGTTTTAGTAAGGTGCATAATTTGTGCACGAAGTGGCGCCATACCAGCTCCTCCACCTACCCACATCATCTCGCGCTTGCTATCATAAATTGGATGGAACTCTCCAAAAGGACCAGACATAATAACTTTATCACCTGGCTCCAAGTTGAAAATATATGATGAAACAATACCAGGATTAACATTCATCCATTCACCCTTTGCTCTATCGAAAGGAGGAGTTGCAACACGCACGTTAAGCGTAATGATATCATCTCCCTCAGCAGGATAGTTTGCCATTGAATATGCGCGAATGGTGTCTTCATCGTTTTTCACAACAAGATCCCATAATTTTGCTTTATCCCATTCTGGCTTAAACTTCTCATCTACTACCATTCCATTGAAAGGTATTTGTCCGAAAGCGGGAACTCTAATCTGGCTATATGAACCTGGTTCGAAGTCGAGACGCTCACCTTTTGGAAGACGCACTTTGAACTCCTTAATAAATGAAGCAACGTTCTTGTTAGAAACAACTTCACACTCCCACTCCTTAACGCCAAACACAGACTCTGGTATTTTGATAGACATATCCTCTTTCACCTTCACCTGACAGCTTAAGCGCCAATTGTCTTGCTGCTCTTTGCGAGTAAAGTGTCCAATCTCTGTTTGGAGTATCTCGCCCCCACCATCGGTTACGCGACATCTACACTCACCACAAGTGCCCTGTCCACCGCACGCAGAAGACAAGAAAATATTATTTGCTTGTAATGTATTCAATAAGGTCTCACCCATTGCAACATCAAGCTCTTTTTCATCGTTTATAGTGACTTTCACATTTCCTGATGGCATCAGCTTGGCTTTTGCCACCAAAATAACAACTACCAACACTAAAATAATCAGAAGAAAGACGATTACACTAGTAAGAATGGTTAAGTTGCTCGCACTCATTAACAATACATTCATTGTATATACTTTTTTATATTATACTCTAAGTTAATTAAATATTGATTCCTGAGAAGCTCATGAATCCAATAGCCATAAGAGCTGTAACAATAAACGTTATGCCCAATCCGCGAAGTGGCTTCGGAACATGTGAGTATTCTAGTTTCTCTCTAATCGCAGCTAATCCTACAATTGCTATCAACCAACCAATACCTGAACCAAAACCATAGGCAGTAGCCATTCCAACATTTGCAAACTCGCGCTGTTGCATAAATAATGATCCACCAAGAATAGCACAGTTTACAGCTATCAGAGGTAAGAAAATACCAAGAGAGTTATACAATGAAGGCGAGAATTTCTCAACAGCCATCTCTACTAATTGTACAAATGAAGCAATAATAGCGATGAAAATAAGAAGACTAAATACACTTAGATCTACACTTGCAAAGTCTTCACCAAGCCATGTTAATACACCTGCTTTTAATACATAATTTTCAAGTAGATAGTTGATAGGCAAAGTAAGTGTAAGAACAAAAGTTACTGCCGCACCAAGGCCAACAGCTGTTTTTACATTCTTAGATACTGCCAGATATGAACACATACCCAAGAAGTATGCGAAAACCATATTATCTACAAATATCG
>CAYFSV010000010.1:0-32692 GCA_964345815.1 uncultured Proteiniphilum sp.
GTTAATAATACTCTATTACTTTTTAGGTTTAACCCTATTGCTTGTTGACATGAGGCTAAATCACCAAATTTGCCCCTTGTAGCACTTGACGAGAGGCAGAATTATCAATTTCAATATTAAATACTACTGTCTTAAACTAATACTGGAACAATAAGCATACAATCTCCCCTATTATTGATATTGAAAATGAGAGTTAGACTATAAAATTATACATCAATAATTTCAATCAACAAATACCTCGTATCTTATGTATATTTTGAGTAAATTTGTTGCATCTAAAAAACTAAACTTTTCTTTAAACAACTCATATGCAACCATTTGCACACTTACACGTTCACTCCCAATATTCAACTCTTGATGGTCAAGCTAGCATCCGCGGCATTGTGGATAAGGCAATGAATGACGGAATGCCTGGCATTGCTCTAACAGATCATGGGGTTATGTATGGGGTTAAGGATTTTATTAACTATACAAACCAAGCTAAATCTAATGCTAAAAAGGAGATTGAGAAGCTTGAAAAGGAGCTCTCCAAAAACCCTAACAATCAGAAGCTTATAAATGAAATTGAAGTGCTCAGAAAGAGGGTAGATTTCAAACCCATTCTTGGATGCGAATGTTATTGCGCAAGGCGCGATAGATTTCAGATGAATGATAAGGTAGATGCCAGTGGATGGCACCTTGTTGTTCTTGCCAAAAACCTAACTGGATATAAGAACTTGATTAAGATGGTATCCAAAAGCTGGACTGAGGGATATTATTATAGACCAAGAATTGACAAAGAACTACTTGAGCAATATAAAGAGGGATTAATAGTTTCCTCAGCGTGTCTTGGAGGCGAAATATCACAGAAAATTATTAATGGAGACATTGAGGGAGCCGAAGAATCAGCAAGGTGGTTTAAGAGTGTTTTTGGTGACGACTACTATATCGAGATACAGCGCCATCAAACAAACAGACCAGATGCCGAGCAAGAAACATACAAAGTACAAGAGAGAACTAATGTAGAGCTGATTAAGATAGCACGAAAATATGACATTAAAATCATAGCAACTAACGACTCCCACTTCGTTAACGAAGAGGATGCAGATGCGCACGATAGACTAATATGTATTAGTATGGGCAAAGATTTTGATGACCCCAATCGCATGCGCTACACAAAACAAGAGTGGATAAAAACAACTGCCGAGATGAATAGGGTATTTGCAGATATTCCTGAATCTCTTTCAAACACTATAGAAATTGTAGATAAAGTAGAGAACTACTCTATCGACAATCCTGCGCTTATGCCATTCTTTCCTATCGATCCTGAGTTTGGCACCGAAGAACAATACAAAGAGAAGCACTCGGAGCAAGACCTAATAGAAAGATTTGGAGAAGAGGCTTTCAACCGAATGGGTGGATATAGCAAGGTGATTAGAATTGTTCTTGAAGGTGATTATCTTACTCATCTGACATACGAGGGGGCATACGAGAGATATGGAAACCCAATCCCTGAGGAGGCAAAGGAGCGTCTTGACTTTGAAATTGATACAATAGTAAACATGGGATTCCCTGGCTATTTTCTAATTGTACAAGACTTTATCAGAGCCGCACGCGAAATGGGTGTTGCCGTGGGCCCTGGTCGAGGCTCGGCAGCAGGTTCGGCAGTGGCGTATTGCTTGGGAATTACCGATATTGACCCAATGAAATATGATTTGCTTTTTGAGAGATTCTTAAATCCTGATCGTATCTCTATGCCTGATATTGATATTGACTTTGATGATGAGGGTAGAGACAAGGTGCTTCAGTGGGTAACTGAAAAATATGGTCATGAGAAAGTGGCACGAATTATCACATATGGAACAATGGCTACAAAATCGTCAATTAGAGACGTATCAAGAGTTCATAAAGTTCCACTTTCGGAAGCCGACAGATTATCAAAACTTATTCCTGACAGGATTCCCAATGTAAAAAAGGTAAACTTAACCACTGCCATTCAACATATTCCCGAACTAAATGAAGCAGCCAACGGATCTGATCCATTGCTTAGAGATACTCTCAAATATGCGAAGATGCTGGAGGGAAACATTCGAAACACTGGAGTACATGCTTGCGGAGTAATTATTGGACAAACAGACATTTCGGACATTGTGCCGATAAGCACTGCCGAGGACAAGGAGACCAAGGAGAAACTTTTGGTTACGCAGTTTGAGGGTTCAGTTATTGAAGAAACTGGTCTGATAAAGATGGACTTTTTGGGTCTCAAAACCCTAACTATCATCAAAGATGCAGTCAAGAATATAGAGCACACACATGGCAAGATTATAAATATTAGGGATATACCTCTAGACGATAAAAAAACATACGAACTATATAGTAACGGACAAACAACGGGTACGTTTCAATTTGAGTCTGCTGGTATGCAGAAATATTTGAAAGAGCTGAAACCAACCAAGTTTGAAGATTTGATTGCTATGAATGCTTTATATCGTCCTGGTCCTATGGACTATATCCCCTCATTTATTGCTCGAAAACATGGTAATGAGGATATCTCCTACGATCTCCCAATAATGGAGCAATATCTTAGCGAAACTTATGGAATCACGGTTTATCAGGAGCAAGTCATGCTTCTGTCTCGTTTGTTGGCAAACTTTACAAGGGGTCAATCAGATGAGCTACGAAAAGCCATGGGTAAGAAGCTGATCAACCAAATGATGGCTCTTAAGGAGAAGTTTTTAGATGGAGGAAAAGCAAATGGATATGAGGAAAAAGCACTAGAAAAGATTTGGAAAGACTGGGAACGATTTGCCGAATATGCTTTTAATAAATCACACTCCACATGCTACTCGTGGGTTGCATATCAAACGGCATGGCTAAAAGCCAACTATCCATCGGAATATATGGCTGCTGTTCTATCCAACAATCTTAGCAATATGACTGAGATTACTAAATTTATGGATGAATGCAAGTCTATGGGAATAAATGTTCTTACGCCTGATGTGAATGAGTCTGTGAGAAAGTTTTCGGTAAACACAGAGGGGCACATTCGTTTTGGACTAGCAGCAATCAAAAGCGTGGGGAGCAGTGCGGTTGAAAGTATTATATCGGAACGAAGTAAAAATGGCCCATACAAAGATATATTTGATTTTGTAGAACGTGTGAATCTTTCGGCATGTAATAAAAAGAATATTGAGTCATTAGCTCTTGCAGGCGCATTCGATTCTTTGCCTAGCATTAAACGCGAACATTTCCTTTCTAAAAATGCAAATGGAGAAGAATTTGTTGATATACTTATCAGATATGGAAATAAGTATCAACAAGACCAATATCAGTCGATGAATTCATTATTTGGTGATGATGCTTCGTTTATGATTTCACGCCCCGAGCTACCAGTTGCAGAGCCACTTTCGGAACTTTCGATGCTTAATAAGGAGCGTGAGCTTATAGGTATCTATTTATCAGCTCACCCATTGGATGAATATGAGTTTATATTAGAGCACGTTTGCACGGTAAGTTGCCTAAAGCTGCATGATCTGAAGCCACTTGAAGGCAAGGAGGTTACTTTTGGAGGTCTTGTTACAGTGATGAGAGAGGGACAAACAAAAAGAGGAAGCCCATACACAATACTTACTATTGAGGATTATACAGGCAGTATTGAGCTAGCTTTTTTTGGGGAAGATAGTGTGAATTTTGGCAAGTTTGCTCGCATAGGGCTTTCAATTTATATCAAAGCCAATATATCTCCTAAACGATATAGACAGGAGGAACTGGAGATAAAAGTTTCGAGTATTAATTTGTTTTCTGAAGTGAAAGACAAGCTAGTCTCAAAAATCACATTAGAAATTCCACTTGAAAGCCTTAACAATCAGTTGGTTTCTGAATTATCAGCAATGATAAAAAACAATCCTGGTAATTCATTGTTATACTTCCACGTAATTAACGAGGCTAACAACTCATCTATCGAATTATTTTCCAGACCGATAAAGATGATGGTTAATAAACAAATGATAGATAATCTAACAGACAATTATAATATTAAATTCAAAATAAATTAAAACTATTAATTATGGCACTTGAAATTACAGATGCAACATTAGAAGAGGTTTTAGAAACCGACAAATTAGTCATTATAGATTTTTGGGCAGAATGGTGTGGTCCTTGCAAAATGATTGGACCAATCATTGATCAAATCGGTGAAGAACATTCGGATAAAGTAGTGGTAGGAAAAGTTGACGTTGACAACAACGACGAAGCTACGGCTAGATTTGGTATTCGCAATATACCTACAGTTCTATATTTAAAGAATGGTGAGGTAGTGGATAAAGTTGTTGGCGCAGGCGCAAAAAATATTTTCGTTGAGAAAATAGAGAAATGGGCTTAACAACTAACCCATAGAAATAGAAAAGCCACACATTTGTTTGTGTGGCTTTTGTTTTTTCTAATACTCGTCTTCGTTAAAAAAGAAGTCCTCCTTACTAGGATAATCAGGCCAGATATCTTCAATAGTCTCGAATACCTCACTGTCATCCTCTATCTCCTGGAGATTCTCAATAACCTCGAGTGGTGCACCAGATCTTTGAGCAAAATCAATTAGCTCATCCTTAGTTGCTGGCCATGGTGCGTCTTCCAATTTAGAAGCTAATTCTAGTGTCCAATACATATTTCAATAAAGTTTTAGTTGTTCCACAAATTTAGTCGCAAAAATATACAAAATAATTTAGAATTTACCTTGTTCCCAAAATATTTCTTCTCCTGCTGTATGTCCTTCGTGTCGTGCCAACACAAAAAAGTAGTCAGATAGTCTATTTATAAACACCAAAACACTCTCATCTACAGGAAACTCAGCATCCAATCGATAAGCTATCCTTTCTACTCTTCTCGATACTGTTCTGCAAATGTGAGCTCTTGAGCTAGCCTCGTTTCCCCCAGGCAGAATGAATTTTCGGATTTTGGGCAAATTGAAATCTATTCTATCAATCTCCTTTTCTATCTTCTCAATATCGCTACTCTCGATAATGCTAGCAGGTTTTGGATCCATCTTTTCAGTCTCTGTAGCAAAGTATGACCCAATTGTAAACATTTTGTGTTGAAGATATGACAAAAACGTCTTGTTCACATCCTCTTCAACTGCACAGCTTAACCACCCGATAAAGCTATTGAGTTCGTCCACTGTGCCATATGCATCTAGTCTCAAATGAGCCTTAGAAACACGAGTACCTCCTACTAGAGAGGTTGCCCCCTTATCACCAGTTTTTGTATATATTATGCTCTTTTTCATTGTTATGTTTTATAACGCCAACTAAATAAAATAGTTCTGCTTATTATATGATTTGTTTAATATTGCAATGCCAGCATTTCGTTTGTCAAACGTAATATCAACTCTCTTATTATTTTTAATTTTCTTCCAAAACAACTTTCCCTTAGGAGTATTGATGCCATGAATGAACCAAAAGCACTTGTCAGCAGAGTTTTCAAAGATTTTATCTAAATCAACATCCTCACTTGTGATATCAATAAATATTGCATCATACTTTGTTTTCAAACTTAAATTATCAATAAAAACAGCCTCTCTACCTATATCTTGGAGCAAATTCTTTGCCAGAGTTACGTCCTCCTTTCGCGTCATGTATGAATGACAAGAAATATCATCAGATGAATGAGAGATATACATTAGATTGATATTATTTGCAGAGCCAATTTCAAGCACAGATGTAGGCTTGAAATATTGAATTAGTCTGTAAGTGATATGATGATACTTATAATCATAAATTTCAATATTGTGCCTCATCAAAACATGATTTATGTCATCAAAGGCATAATACCAATGCTTTGAGTTAACCACTTTTGTGATGAAATTAAACGCAAAAGGAGAATGCACACCAAACCCCCTAGAGTGTCTAATTCGTTTAAGGAAATTGAGAATCAAGGCTTCTATAATTCTTTTTAAGATTTATAAATAAGCGCCACAGCATAGGCAGTGATTCCCTCTTCTCGTCCCACAAAGCCCATTTTTTCGGAAGTAGTAGCTTTAATTGATATTAGATCAATGTCAAGACTCATCACTTCGCTAAGCTTTTGCTGCATCGCTGGTATATGAGGATTCAATTTTGGATACTCGGCACATATAGTAGAGTCTATATTAGAAATTTCATACCCCTTATCTCTAAGTAGGGCTACTGTTTTTTTTAGTAACACCTTACTATCAATATTATGAAACTCACCATCCGTATCAGGGAAATGATAGCCTATATCCCTCAAATTGGCTGCACCAAGCAATGCGTCACATATTGTGTGAACAAGAACATCAGCATCAGAATGCCCAGCCAAGCCTTTTGCAAAGTCTATTTTAATGCCACCTAACCACAAATCTCGCCCCTCAACAAGGCGATGCATATCATATCCAAAACCTACTCTAAAGTTCATTTCCCAGTTCTATTAAAGTTTATTTTATCTAATCAGTTGCTTCAAGCCATCTAAGCTAAAGCCTAACGAAAGACGAAGTGTTTGATCAAGCGGATTTGACTGTGCCATAGAAACCAAATAAGCAGCATCTACTTGAAAAGCACCCGTTCTGAACCCTGCCCCAAAAGACATATATCTACGATTGCCCTTGTATTCGTTTTCATTATAATATCCTGTTCTGAGTGAGAATTGATTATCGTATGTATATTCAGCTCCAATAGACCACATAATCTCTTTTAGCTCCTCTTTGAAACCTCCTGGAGCATCTCCAAACGATTTAAATATACCAACTATTGGCGACATATTATAATAATCATCTATTCTCTTCTGTCTTTCAGCCTCGGTCTCTCCCTCTGTGGGGATTTGTGGCGTTGGAACCAACAACTTATTTATATCTGCACTAAATGAAAATGTGTTTTTATTATCAAGGGGTAGCCCTAATGATGCACCTAGCCTAAGATTAGTGGGCAGAAACATCGAAGTTTCACCTCCATCATAGGACATCTTTGTTCCAATATTTGAAACATTAAATCCAAATCCCAACAAAGCCTCTGAGCGACCCAAATAGACGTATGATTCATTATACCCAGCAACATCTGCTGAAAAAGCATTCCCTGGCTCTATTTCATCATCTCCTACGGAATAATCAGCTCGTATGTAACGAAGCGTAACAGCTGCAGAGAATGTTTGGGACAGTCGTCTAGAATATGCTACATCAAAAGCAAACTCATTCGGAGAAACAGACATAATAAAGTCTGTATTGGGATCAAACACATTAACCTCACCCAATGAAAAGTATCTCAGCGAAGTGCTTATAGAGTTTAGGTTATCATCTCCAAACTTCCAGAAACCAGTTGCATACACCAAATTGATATCCCCTACCAACTTACTAAGCCATGGAGTATATGATAGTGCAAAACCAGCATTAGTACTAATAAAAGGATATTTTGCAGCATTCCAATATTGAGAATAAACATCAGGCATAGTGGCAGCCCCAATATCTCCCATCCCACCTCCACGGGCATCTGGGGCAATTTCTAATGAAGGAACTGCTACTGGTATTGGATTATACTCTTGAGCCACAATCTTGCCTCCACATATTGTGGCTAACAATATAAAAAATATGGGTAATGATGTTTTTATTCTGATATGCATAATACAATTTTATTTAGTTCTGTTTCTATAAAAAACAAATATAGTCTCTTTTTATTGTATTAATGCACTATTTAATTTTAAAATCCAGGACTTTTCTGTCACCCAAATATCCGCGCAGATGATCGTCAATTGCTACGCTGCCAACTCCAGCTGGCGTTCCTGTAAAGATTAGATCACCAATTTTCAATGTGAAAAACTTGCTCACATAAGATATAATCTTATCAACTGAATGAATCATATCACCACTAAAGCCAGATTGAACCATCTGATTATTAATTTCGAGATGAAAGTTGATGTTATCAATACTCCCCATCTCTTCAACAGTAACAAATTCACCTATAGGCGCTGAGCCATCAAAGCTTTTAGCAATCTCCCAAGGCAATCCTAGTTGTTTTTGTTTGAGTTGCAAATCTCGGGCAGTAAAATCTATACCTAATGTTATCTCATCATAATATCGATGAGCAAACTTTTCAGCAATGTTCTTCCCTAGCCTATTGATTTTTACAACTATTTCTGTTTCATATTCAATTCTATCAGAAAAGTCTGGTAGAAAGAAGGGATTCCCATTTCTCAATAGAGCAGTATCAGGCTTCATAAAAACCACTGGTGCGTCAGCTTCAAAATCCCGTTTCATCTCTTTGTTGTGAGAATCGTAGTTTAGTCCAATTGCAAAAACCTTCATTGCTCTTTTTCTCTCAAACGATTAAACATAACAGCAAGGTGTGCATAAAGTGAGGTGTTTTGCAAAACAATTCCTTCGGGTACTGTTATTCTAAAGGGAGTAAAATTCCAAATTGCTTTGATGCCACCCTCTATCATATAATCTGCAACCTGTTGTGCTATTCCCGATGGCACTGTGAGAACTCCAATTTGAGCCATTAACTCTTTATTTTTATCTAAAAAATCGTCAGAGTGGAATATTGGAACATTATTTATCTCATTTCCAACTATAGATTCATCTACGTCAAATCCTGCAAACAATTTTAGACCATATTGCTCCAATCCCGAATCGGAAAGCAAAGCAGCACCAAGGCTACCAACTCCAAATATTACAGCATTATGAATTTTAGTGAAACCTAAAAAATCCTCCAAAACTGCAATCAATAAATCAATATCATAGCCCACCCTAGTTTTGCCACTGATATCAACATACGACAAATCCTTGGCTATTTGAGAGGCCGAAACGTTTATCTTTTTAGCAATTTGAGTAGAAGAAACGTGGGTTTGATCTTGCTTTTTAAGCAACTTCACATACGATAAATACCAAGGTAGTCTTCTTAATGCTGGTTCTGGAATTCTTGAATTAAAACTATTGTATTGCATTAAATGATTATTGTTTAGTTCGCAAAGATACCTCATTTTTTAGTAAAAAGAATATTTAAGCGGTATAATTACGGATTTATTTCTTTAATCAGCGTTTTATAAAACTCGATATAAAGCTTATCAACAAGATTAAAAAAATAAAGCTTCACATATTAGTTATATGCAAAGCTTAATAGCTACCCTCGTATTTATTCTTAAGTATAGGTTAAATATCAGCATCAGAATATCCACCCTCAAAGTTTAGCAAAAAGACCTTAGTGGTTTTAATATCCTTAATCATCAACGACAATTTCTTTGCAAATAAATCTTGGTAGTGTTTGCTCTTAACATGAAGATTGTATGACTTTTCATCCATATAACTCTCATGAATGAATACCTGTGTTGGATCGTCCTCCCCCAACAACACATCATATATAACGCAGCCCTCTTCTTTTTCTAGCGTTGAAAGCTGAAGGTCTGATAACAAATCGATAGCTTCATCAACTTTGTTTTCATCAATCTTTATTACAGAAATCAACACATAAGGCTCGTCAAAAGACTGTGCACTCACCACATGGCTGCTTCCCAATAAGAAAACAAACAGCAAAGAAATTAAAAAAATAGTTTTTTTATTCATATGATTAAAATTATTATTTACTTGTGTGATAGTGATTCTTTTATGCGTTTCATATATATTTTCAATAAATTAATTTCTCAAACCAGTTGCATCACTCAACACGGCACGTATTACACCTATCTTGAGATGAGTATTAATAATTATTGGTATTCTATTTTCATCATTAGTAAGCGAGGCACTTATAGCCTCCTTTTGGTTTTTGAATGCCTTATCATGAATAGTCAATGATATCTGTATTGCATCATACGTTTTCTTATTATTCGCTTTCACCTTTTCAACTCCTTCATAGTTTACCGACATATTTACAATATCTTTCCCCGCTATAAATTGGATTTGTTTAGAGTCACCTTTCTTCATTCCCGAATAGTCAAGATTTCTGATAAGTGGCAAAACAGAAAGATAATCATATGTGCACTGATCAGTATCAATAGTTTTATCAAATCTCTTTTCTCCATTATACACCCTATTGGTACGGACTTTGATCCCATTTTCAGAGTAGGTAAAAGTTTGCACTTCACGTGAGTAATCTTTGCCCTCATGAGCATTTTTAGTAAATAATAGAGGGCGCAAATCCATATCAACGTATGAAACCAAAGTATCGTTTACAGAGTAGAAGCTACCCACAATCCCCGATGTATTTAGTTGCATTCTTATATTATAGGCACTACCTCCACGATAGTCCACCATTTCGGTTTTCATAAATCCATTTCCAGCTTTGCCATTTATGATTCCATAGCTAAAATATAAGTCGTACGATATATTTTCTCCACTCTTAAACGAACTATTCATGATTTTGCATTGAGCATCTGCGCCCATCGAAATGGTTACAAAGATTATTAAAGAAAATATCAGTTTCGTAGTTTTTTTCATTTCTATAATATTAATAGTTTATAGACACTATCGTCTTACACCAGTAGTTTGCATTCCGCCACTACCCATACCACCCATTCCGCTGGGTGAAGAGCCTCCCCTCCGTTGTTGTCCTTGTTGCTGTCTGTTTCTCTCCTCGTTGGGGTTTCGTCGTTTCTTTTCCTCAGGCTTATTCTTCAAAATATCCAAAGGCTTTTGTTGATCCAAAGGAGTTCCATTTAAATCCCAATCTTCCTCATGATCTGTGTAAGCTCTTATCTCAATCATCTTTGGAAGATAGTAAACCATTTCGGGCTGACGTTTCTCTTCATAATTGCCCGATGTCCAAACTCCATCTCCATTATCATCAATAAAAAGCCTTGCATATATTTTACCTGGGTCGATATCAAAAATTAGAGCTTCGTTGTTTATGACACGCACTTTCCTAAAAGGTTTATCGGATGCATCTAGTAGCTCCACATATGCATCCACACTATCAGGCAATCCGCTAATCGAAAACAGAATGTTTCCATATTGATCTAATGATTTTATACTAAATGATTGGTCTATCTTATTGTTCCATAAGCCATAAATGCTGTTCACAGACGCCGAATCTACCCTAAACTTATATTTATCACCTGGCTCCCACTTATGTTCTATTTTGAATTTTCGTGGATTCAAGCTATCACTCTTGAAAACAAAGGGAACGGGATTAAGCAACGAATCCACTTCATGCTCAAGAATTACTTTGGAAGAATCAAAATCAACTACTGGATGCTCAAATTCAATAAATATTGGTGCATACACCTCATGAGATGACTGTATATTGTTTTTCGCATTTAGGAATACTATCTTTTCTTCCGCTTCATCTTCCTTCTCTTTATTTCGCTCTCTTCGACTTTGAGTTGGCTCTTTAAATAAAAATCTAAGTGTATCGGTTGCTATCACATCACGGTCAATGGTGTCAGTTCTCAAATAGTCCATCTTTAGCAGTATTGTATCTTTTTGGAATATTAGCGAGTCTTTAATCCACAATGAGATTGTGTCATTCTCTATGCTTCGCTCCATTTCATACCACACACTATCTGTTGTTTCGGGTTGAATAAGCTCAAAAGTTGACATTTCCGTGGGTGCAGACATAAAAACGGATAGCTTTTCTCGCACAGGTCGCTCATGTTTTTCTCTATATTTGCGTTTAAATCCTGAGTCGAACGTACGAAGCACAATATCATCTGGCATAAACCGTGTATAGTTTACCGTTTTTATTGTATCTACCGTAATACTATCTATAAACACAGTGTCTTGACGCACAGCGGGCATCGACGATGGAACGATAATAGAATCGAGAAAAGCCACTGTTTCTTGTGGATTATCATATTTATAGTCCCTATTATCATCCTTAAGTGCATATATTTTATATTTGCCAGCTGCAAGCCCCCTTACAGTGAATCTGCCACGTGAGTCGGTTCTCGAAATCCTTTCAAAAGGTATATGAGTGAAAGCCGTATCTTCTAAGTTAGTGTGCATTCCCACATAAATACCTTGATCAGGCTCTAAATCAAAGGCTGACAGAACAGTGCCCGAAACTGCCAAAGTATCTAACACATCACCAGTTGAGAATGTATGAGAAAAATTCTCAAGCGGATTACCCTCATTATTATCTACTATTGCATCGGTAAAATCTATTGTGTAGGTAGTGTTCTCGTGAAGATCATCATTTAGTTCAACCCTTGCCTTTCTTCCAATAGCTTTTATTACTGGCATATCTATTTGAGGCGGTGTAATGATAACCTTTTCTGCTGGTTTTTCGATTTTGATATTCTCGTCAAACTCAAATTCTATAACACGCACATTTACGTTCAGAGAATTATTTGGAGGATTTGCCTTGACTAATCTAGGTGGGGTGACATCATATAATCCACCTGTAGGCGAAGCCATATTGGCACATGAATTAAACAGATACACAATCCCAGAAATGACTGCTATTGATAATATATATTTTGCAAATTTTGCCATTAAAATAAAGTGATTTGTAAGATACTTATTTTGACAAAAATACAATTAAATAAGTTCTATTCATTTTTTAGGATTATAAAAAAATGGAAAATATAATTTATCATCTTGCAAATCACTCTATTTCGACAATATTTGATATCCAATTTTGCAATATAAGCACTTTCGTTTATCGCAATACTCCTTTTTTAGTTGAATGACTGCTTGAGAGTCATATGCGTTATTCACCTCCACTCCACTTTGTTCAAACTCCTTTGTGATAGAATTTTGCTCTGGTTTTATCAACTCTAATATGGATAGTGAACGATCGCAAAACCTCTCTTGATCACGTTTCTTTCCATATGCAAATAATATTGGAGCAACAGTATTAATTAGAATTATATCAAGTGATGATCCACTCATTATTTTTTTAGATTTCACAGACTCCTTGCCAAAGGTATAATGAGTTTCCCAATAGGTCGAAACATGTGATTGAAAATGGAGTCGCAATCTTTTGTAATCCTCAATTTCGAGAATTGTCGAAAAGAGCCTCCCCGACTCCACCAATAGGCTAGCCAGCTGAGCTATTCTAACTTCAGGGAAAGCACTTGGTCTAATCCTCAGCTTCTTAAACAAAAAACTTTCAAGTGGTTTAAGTTGATATTTATGTGACAAAAAACGATATTCTCTCTGCAAATCTATATAGTACTGTTCTGTTATCTCATTACTAGACAGCATTCCTGCTTGACCATAAAGAAGAGCTTCAATTTGAAATAGATTATTGCCATGGCGCTGTATTACTTTAAAGCCAATACTCATTGCTAATCTCTCGAAAGCATCTGAATTAAGCCCAAATCCATAGTTGCGAGCCAATAGCACAAAAAAAGTTTCATCCCACGAATTATTAAATCTATCGAGGTGTTTAAATATATCATTTGTCTTGCGCTCCAACCTCTCTATTCCTAAAGCAGAGATCCAAGGTCTGACAATATGTCTCTTCATATCAACCAATTTAGCCTTGCAAGGCACACTCGACCTACTTTTCAACAATGCATCGGCATTAGTTCTAATCCCATCAGGAATCTCCATTTTCATTTGTAAAACAGTTTGCTGACTCTCATTAAGAACCTCATCCCTATTTACATTTTCTACAACATGCAAGATTGTTGAGTTATAGGCTTTATCCAAATGGTGCTTATGCTTATACCAATCCTCAGATGCAATATGAATTTCGATATTACCTGCCCATATACGATCGTCAATCTTTATTTTGGCATTAAAAAAATCTGGACCTGCATCCCCATTATGAATTCCAGGGTCTATCACCTCTATTTTCTTTCCATCGGTTGTCGTCAGACCCGATTGGTCAAACAAACGATACTTCCAAACATAGTGAAGCAAATACTCACTGTGCGACATGTTATTATAGATATTATATTAGTTTTAAAAGTGCAATGATATTAATTTTTGATGAAATAAGCATGCCATATTGACTACAAAAATCCACTCACGATGTTTACTAATGAGTTTTAGCAAAAATAATCATTTTTAATGAAACGTAAAGGCATTCCTCATTCAATACAGTATTTCTATACATAGATATCATCTTACCACATGACATAAACATTAATTTTATACCAAAACATTGTTATCGAATTAGTTTTGAGTACATTTGCAACAAGACAAGAACAAAAGATAACCATAATAGGTTATTTAATTACTTGAAAAGAAAAGCTCATAATAATATGAATAAATTTACAGGGCACATATCACAAATTATAGGTCCAGTAGTTGACGTTTACTTTGAAATTAATGGCAATGGGAACGCTGACCTACCCGCAATTCACGACGCTCTAACAATAGTCAGAGATAATGGATCACACTTAATTTTGGAAGTGCAGCAACACATTGGCGAAAACACCGTTAGAGCAGTAGCAATGGACACTACTGACGGACTTAGACGCAAAATGCCAGTTATAGCAAATGGAAGTCCCATAAATATGCCGCAAGGTGTTGAGACAAGGGGAAGATTGCTAAATGTGACTGGTGATGCCATCGACGGACTAAAAGAATTAGACAAAAACATACATAACCCAATACATAGAGACCCACCAAAGTTTGAAGATTTAACCACAACTACCGAGGTGTTGTTTACGGGCATTAAGGTGATAGATTTGATTGAACCATATTCTAAAGGAGGGAAGATTGGACTATTTGGAGGTGCAGGTGTTGGAAAAACTGTTCTCATACAAGAACTTATCAATAACATTGCGAAGGGAAAAGGAGGATTTTCAGTTTTTGCGGGCGTTGGAGAGCGTACAAGAGAAGGAAACGACCTACTTCGAGAAATGATAGAGTCGGGAATTATAGATTATGGGGAAGAGTTTAAGAAAAGCATGGAAGAGGGACATTGGGATCTTACAAAAATAGACTATGATGCTCTTTCTAAATCTAGAGCCACTTTGGTGTTTGGACAAATGAACGAGCCTCCTGGCGCAAGATCATCGGTAGCACTTTCGGGATTAACACTAGCAGAGTCCTTCAGAGACATGAACACAGAGGGCAAATCAGACATTTTGTTTTTTATAGATAATATATTTAGATTTACACAAGCAGGCTCTGAAGTTTCGGCTCTATTGGGGCGTATGCCCTCCGCTGTGGGATATCAACCAACTTTGGCAACAGAGATGGGGGCTATGCAAGAAAGAATTACTTCAACCAAAAAGGGATCTATTACTTCAGTTCAAGCTGTATATGTACCCGCAGACGACCTAACCGACCCAGCACCAGCAACCACTTTTTCACACCTTGACGCCACAACGGTGTTAAGCAGAAAAATTTCAGGGTTGGGAATTTTTCCCGCAGTTGATCCACTTGAGTCAACTTCTAGGATATTAACTCCCGAAATTGTGGGAGAAGAGCACTACACAACAGCTCAGCGGGTCGTTCAGATATTGCAACGTAACAAGGAGCTACAAGATATCATATCTATTTTGGGCATGGAAGAGTTATCGGATGAAGACAGAACCACTGTAACTAGAGCTAGAAAGGTGCAACGCTTTTTGTCGCAACCCTTTCATGTTGCCGAGCAGTTTACTGGTTTACCTGGTGTAATGGTTCCAATAGAAGAGACTATCAGAGGATTTAAAATGATATTGGACGGAGAGCTTGACGAATACCCAGAAATGGCTTTTCTTAATGTTGGAACAATTGATGACGCTATAGCCAAAGGAAAAAGATTGATGGACGAAGCTAATAAATAGTTGTGATTTGGATAAGATAAAACTACAAATATATACGCCGGAGGGCTGCATTTGCGACGAGATGATTTCAGAAGTAACACTACCTGGCACTTTAGGTAGATTTACTATTTTGGTAAATCATAGCCCCATTATATCCTCACTCGAACAAGGAAATATAAGATATATATCCAAAGGCGAGGCTACACAAATTGGTATAAAAGAGGGATTTGTGGAAGGGAACATGAACAATGTAACGGTATATACAGAGTCATACACAAAATGAAGAAACTAAAAATAAAGCTTTACACTCTACTTTCTATTTTTATCATAGTTATAGGGTTAGGAACATGGATGGTATTAATTCATTTCTTTCCCGAACTTGCTTTTATGGATTACCCCATAATACCACTATACTTTATGATTGTGGGAGGTGTAACCATAGCACTCCTAACCAACATTCAGTTCGACAATTCCATAAAACTACTAAACAAACTGATGGTCATACGTGGATTTAAGATTTTCACAACCATGGCTATAGGTCTCATCTATTGGTTATTGGACAGAGATGAGATAAGGAGCTTTGCAATTATGCTAGCTGCTTTCTATCTCTTCTACCTATTCTTCGAGATCTACATTTATGCACAAGTGGAGGCATGGCACAGAAAAAGCAGAGACTTACAAAGAAACTTGAACAATGATTAATAAGAAACTCAAAATACTTTTTATCACTTTCGTTTCCTTAGTCTTTGTAGCTTCTAATTTACAAGCTAACGAGACTGAGGTTAAAGATGATATTGACGTAAAAGAGATGATTTTATCTCACATTGCCGATTCATACGAATGGCACTTCTTGACGTGGAAGGAAAAAGATATATCAATTCCTCTCCCTATCATCTTATATAGCAAAGTGAGTGGTTGGAATATTTTTCTATCTTCTGAATTAAGTGACTCAAACTCCTCACACAATCAATTTTATATTGCAGAAAATGGAAAGTATGCGGGAAAGATAGTAGAAAAAGACTCTACAGGAGTTGAGATTATACCATTGGACATTTCTTTAACAAAAAATGCAACATCATTAGTTATTAGCTCAATACTTTTAATTATAATAATTATGTCTGCCGCAAGATTCTATAAACGTGAGTCGTTGGAGTCAAGTAAAGGAATGCCTGGAGTGATAGAGATGGTTATTATTTTCATTACAGATGAAGTTATTCGCCCCTCTATTGGAAGTGAATACAAACGATTTGCCCCTTTCCTGCTCACGATATTCTTCTTTATACTTTTGAATAATCTTTTGGGATTAGTGCCTATATTTCCTGGAGGTGCCAATGTTACCGGAAACATAGCTGTGACATTAGTACTTGCAGTCACCACATTTTTAGTGGTCAATATTACTGGATCAAAATCATATTACAAAAACATATTTTGGCCCGATGTGCCTACGTGGCTCAAGGCTCCAGTTCCACTAATGCCTATTATAGAGCTTGTAGGAACAATCACGAAACCGTTTGCATTGATGATTCGTCTGTTTGCGAATATCACAGCAGGACACTCAATTGTGCTGGGACTCACTTCTGTAATTTTTGTTACGGTAAAACTTGGAGCCACCACAAATGCTGCCATGACAGGCGTATCGCTACTATTCAATATTTTTATTGGATTTCTAGAGATATTGGTAGCGTTCATTCAGGCATATATTTTCACACTCCTTTCGGCTGTGTTCATAGGATTGGCAAGAGCGCCCGAAGAAAGTGTAAAAAAGAGTATAGAAAAAAATTAAAACAAAGAAATAAAATAACAACTTAAACAAAAAACATTATGTTAAATTCATTATTATTACAAGCGGCTGGCTCATTAGAATTAGGAGTATTGGGTGAGGCTATTGCTATTAGTATTGCAACCCTTGCAGCAGGAATTGGTATTTCAAAAATTGCAGCAACAACTGCCGAGGGAATAGCTCGACAACCAGAAGCGGGAGCAGATTTGAGAATGAATATGATTATCTCGGCTGCTTTAATTGAGGGTGTAGCACTATTTGCTATCGTGGTCTTAGGATTTATACTATAATTTAAACCACAAAATATGTCATCATCTTTACTAACGCCAGACGTTGGATTAATCTTTTGGATGGTTATATCCTTTGGGGCAGTACTATTTATTCTGACAAAATTTGGATTTCCTGTGATAATCAAAAAGCTTGATAGTCGCAAGAAGTTTATAGACGAATCTATACTTGCTGCTCAAAAGGCATATAAGGAACTAGAGAATGTTAGAATAGAAAGCGAAAAAATAATTGCCCAAGCAAAGGAGGAGCAATCTCAAATAATATTAACTGCAACCCAGAAAAGGGATATGATATTGGAGAAAGCAAGGGAAGATGCTGCCAAAGAGGCTAGGAATATTGTAGAAGTTGCCCGCAAGCAAATATCCCACGAAAAGGAGGAGGCGCTAGCCGATATCAGACGTGAAATAGCAGTATTATCAGTTGATATTGCAGAAAAGATACTTAGAGAAAATCTAAGTGAAAAGGATAAGCAAATTAGCATGATTAATCGTTTGGTTGACGAGATTAGCTTGTCATAATACAGAAAGAAATTTATGAATACTGGATTGGTAGCATCACGATATGCAATTGCATTTTTAGAATATGTTCAAGAAAGGAATATGTCAAAGTATGCATATGATAAATCAAAACTTATTACAGCTGTTTTTGCAGAGGTAACAAACTTAAATGCTACTTTGGCTAACCCTTTGGTGTCAAAAGAGACAAAGCGCAATCTAATTCTTACTGCTTCTGGTGGAGAGTGGAGCGAGGAGTTTGAAAATGTAGTGGGCCTATTACTCCGCAACAATCGTGAAAGTTACCTTCAGAGTATTATGCTTGAGTTTCAAGAGCTATACTGCAGATCAAGAAACGTTTTTCGAGGCAAGTTAATAACGGCTGTTGAAATTGATGACAGAACAGTCAACACTTTAACTCAATCGATGGAGGGCAAACTAAATGGCGAGCTAGAACTTACAAAAATTATAGACCCTAACATACTAGGAGGATTCATTCTAGAAGTAGACTATAATAGATGGGACGCAAGTCTAAAAGGGCAACTAAACAGGATTAGAAAACAATATATTGACAAAAACAGACGAATAGTTTAAGCAAACATACTGCTGTTTTACTTAATAAATAAACAATAAAATGCCAGATAATATTATAAAGATAAGTGAGGTTTCAGAAATTCTTAGGGCTCAATTAGAGGGAATTGATGCTGACGTGAAGCTTGATGAGGTGGGCACCGTTTTGCAAATAAGTGATGGTGTAGCCCGAATATATGGATTGAGAAATGCAGAATCGAACGAGCTTCTGGAGTTTGACAATGGGATGCAAGCTATTGTCATGAACCTTGAAGTTGATAACGTTGGTGCTGTACTTCTTGGATCAACAAGTGAAATAAAAGAGGGGGACACAGTGAAAAGAACTGGCAGAGTTGCGTCAATATTTGTTAGCGATAAAATGCTAGGTCGTGTCATAAACCCATTGGGTGAACCACTTGATGGGCGTGGAAAAATTGGAGGTGAAATGCACGAAATGCCTCTTGAGCGAAAAGCACCAGGTGTGATTTATAGACAACCCGTAAACGAACCACTTCAAACAGGGTTAAAGGCTATCGACTCAATGATTCCTATTGGGCGTGGACAGCGTGAACTTATTATTGGTGATAGGCAGACAGGAAAAACAACTATTGCGGTAGATACCATAATTAATCAAAGAGAAAGGTATGAGGCTGGTGAACCTGTTTACTGTATCTATGTAGCTATTGGCCAAAAGGGATCAACAGTTGCATCAATAGTTAACACCCTTAGGGAGCACAGAGCAATGGACTACACCGTGGTGGTAGCGGCTAATGCTGCAGACTCTGCCGCATTACAGTTTTATGCACCATTTGCAGGAGCCGCAATTGGTGAGTTCTTTAGAGACACGGGACATCACGCTCTTGTGGTGTATGATGACTTATCAAAACAAGCCGTTGCATATCGAGAAATATCATTAATATTGCGCCGTCCTTCAGGTAGAGAAGCATATCCTGGAGATATTTTCTATCTTCACTCTAGATTACTAGAAAGGGCTGCTCGAATAATTAATCAGCAAGAGGTAGCTGAGAAAATGAATGACCTTCCAGAAAGCTTGAATGGAAAAGTTAGGGGCGGTGGTTCACTTACTGCTCTGCCAATCATCGAAACACAGGCAGGTGATGTTTCTGCCTACATACCCACAAACGTAATCTCAATTACAGATGGACAAATTTTCTTGGACACAGAGCTGTTCAATCAGGGAAATAGACCCGCAATTGATGTAGGTATATCTGTTTCAAGAGTGGGAGGAAATGCTCAAATAAAACCAATGAAGAAAATTGCAGGCACGCTAAAGATGGACCAAGCACAATTCACCGAGCTCTCTGCATTTACAAAATTTGGGGGAGACCTAGACAGAGTAACGGCTATGACCATTGATAAGGGGCAAAAGAATGCCCAACTATTAGTTCAACCTATCAATAAGCCAATGAGTGTCGAAAAGCAGGTTGCACTACTCTATTGCGGTGTTAATGCTCTGCTATCAAAAATTCCATTAAGCAAAGTAGCAGAATTTGAAAAGGAGCTTATATACTCTCTTGAGACTATGTATCAGCATGAAGTATTGGATGTCATAAAAGATGGGGAGATTTATGAGGATGTAACCAATATTATTGAGAGCGTTGCAGAAGATATAGTACACAGAATTATTCAACAAAGCTTATAAAGATGGCTTCATTAAGGGATATAAAAACACAAATAGGTTCAGTTAAGGCAACTCAACAAATCACTTCGGCAATGCAAATGGTAGCTTCTATTAAGCTACAGCAGGCTGAAAGAAAGGTGACTAAGTTTTTACCCTACAAGGAAAAAATTAGTGATTTACTGACAGACTTCTTAAGTTCCGAAACTAAGTTTAACTCTGTATTTGAAGATCAGCGAGAAGTAAAACGAGTAGCCATTGTTGTCTTTTCGGCAAATATGAGCCTATGCGGTGCATTCAATTCAAATATCACTAAGCTATTCTTAAAAACCCTAAAAGAATATAGTTATCTAGGCAAAGAAAATATTCTTATCTATACAATTGGTAAAAAAACAGATCAAGCTATAAGGAAGATTGGAATAACACCTTCAAGATATAACGAATCGGTGGCACAAAATCCAGACTACGAGCAAATGTCAACTATTACCGAGGAACTTATGGAATTGTTTAAAAACAAAGAGATTGACAAGGTGGTAAATGTGTATCATCGATATAAGTCGAAGGGAGTGCAAGTAGTAACAAAAGACACACTACTTCCTATCTCATTTGAACAGCAGTCTGAAAGTGACGATTACCAAGTTCCCACTGACTATATTATAGAGCCTGACAGAGAGTCATTACTTGGAAAATTAGTACCAAAAGTGATTAAAATAAAAATGTATAGTGCATTACTCGAATCGTATACGTCGGAACAAGCTGCACGCAATATTGCTATGCAAACAGCAACAGATAATGCCGACGATATGCTTGATGACCTATCACTTTTATATAACAAATCTAGACAACAAAGCATTACTAGTGAGCTATTGGATATCTTAGGAGCCACTTTTAAATAACCTACCTTTACAAAACAAACAAATTATCTATTGAGCAACATATGAACATGTTAAGCATTGAAGAAAGAAAAGACATAAGAGCGCTGATGCAACGTGAAATTATTCCAGCTATAGGCTGCACAGAACCAATTGCGGTGTCCCTTTGTGTAGCTAAAGCAACAGAAACATTAGGCAAAATACCAGATAGAACCGAGATTTACCTTAGTGCAAATGTTTTGAAAAATGCTATGGGAGTAGGAATCCCTGGAACTGGAATGATTGGTTTACCAATTGCTGTTGCTCTAGGTGCACTAATTGGCAAATCAGATTATGGGCTTGAAGTTTTACGTGATTTAATGCCCGAAGACGTAGAGCGTGGTAAAGAGTTCATTGCTAATAATAGAATAAAAATAGATTTAAAAAATAATATTACTGATAAGCTTTATATCGAGGTTAACTGTTTTGAAGGGAATAACAGCTCGAAGGTAATTATCAGGGGAACCCACACTCAATTTACAAATATAGAAAAGGATGGTAAATCAATCTTAGTAAATAATGATTTAGTAATTGAGGATAATGATTCTCTTTTTGGAGATACAGATAAAGCCCTAACCTTTAGAAAGGTTTATAATTTTGCTACTGAGACACCAGTAGATGAACTCAGTTTTATTCTTGAAGCTGCAAGAATGAATAGAGATGCATCAAGGCTATCACGCAAAAACAATTATGGACACAATGTAGCTAAAACAATATTGGGAAGTAAAGGTCAAGCTCTGTTTGGGGACAACCTTCATAGCAGAATGATATCATCAACAGCTGGTGCTTGTGACGCCCGTATGGATGGAGCTATGATTCCTGTGATGAGCAATTCAGGTAGTGGAAATCAGGGAGTTGCAGCAACTCTACCTGTTCTCACCTATGCCGAAGAAGTTGGTAGCAACGAAGAGAACCTTATCAGGGCTCTTATCATTAGTCACCTATCTGTCATCTACATTAAGCAATATATGGGTCGTCTATCAGCGCTTTGTGGTTGTGTTATGGCTTCAACAGGTTCTAGTTGTGGCATAACGTATCTTATGGGTGGAACATACGATCATGTTGTTTATGCAGCTAAAAATATGATTGCAAACATAACTGGCATGATTTGCGATGGTGCAAAGCCAAGCTGCGCACTCAAAATAGCTAGTAGTGTTTCAACAGCATCGTTGTCGGCTCTTATGGCAATGGAAGACAAAGTGGTGAGCGGACAAGAAGGAATCATTGATGAAGATATTGATAAAACTATTAGGAACTTAGCAGTAATTGGCAAAACTGGAATGCTAGAAACAGATAAAATAGTGCTTGACATAATGACAAGTAAGTAGTATTAGATTATCACAATTGATTGTACATATTGCAAACAAAAAAAGAATTAGATTTAGGAAATAAAAAAATTAGCTCACTAGTATGGGAATATTCACTACCAGCAATTGTTGGCACATTAGTGAACACACTCTACAACATAGTTGATCGTATATTTATTGGTCAAGGTGTGGGTGCTATGGCTATATCAGGACTTGCAATAACATTTCCTGTCACAATACTTGCATCCTCGCTAGGCATGCTAGTTGGAGTTGGTGCTGCTAGTAGAATATCAATCAGTCTTGGCGAAAGACGAAAAGACACTGCAGAACAAATACTAGGCAACTCGTTAGTTCTTATCGTATTGTTCAATGCCATCATAATGACATTCTTTTATATCTATCTTGATAATATATTGATAGCTTTTGGAGCCACAGAAAACACTCTACCATATGCAAGACAGTATTTACAAATAGTATTATTAGGAAACGTCTTTGTCAGCCTATGCTATAGTTTCAATAATATGATGCGTGCCTCTGGATACCCTCAAAAGGCTATGATTACAATGCTTATTGGAGCAGTACTTAACATTATCTTAGATCCTATTTTTATATTTGTTTTCAAGTTAGGGATTGCGGGCGTAGCGTGGGCAACTGTTATTTCAATGTTTATAGGTATGCTATTTGTGATGCATCATTTTGTACAAAAAGACAGTATCATTAGACTTAAAACAAAGTACATTCGTTTTGATTGGCATATCATCATGGCTATTGTCTCGATAGGGATGTCGCCATTCCTAATGCAAATAGCTGCTTCCGGAGTTGCAGTTCTAATGAACACCTCATTAATAAAACATGGTGGAGACCTCGCTGTAGGCGCATTTGGAATCCTCAATTCAATGACACTAGTTATAGTCATGATTATTGTTGGACTCAACCAGGGCACACAACCGATTATTGGGTTTAATTATGGTGCAAAAAAGTATGCCAGAGTACAAGATACTTTCATTTACACACTCAAAGTAGCCACCATAATATCCACATCTGGTTTTATAATTGGAATGTTTTTCCCACGACTATTTGCAAGTGCGTTCACTAGAGACACAGCTCTATTAGATATAGCTGCAAATGGCATTAGATTAGGACTAATATCATTTCCCGTTATAGGCTTTCAAATTGTAGCAGGTAGCTTCTTTCAAAGTATTGGCCAAGCAAAGAAAGCAATTATTCAAAGCCTGAGTCGTCAAATTCTTTTCTTAGTCCCAGCACTTCTTATACTTCCCGAACTGTTTGGACTCACAGGAGTATGGATTTCAATGCCCATCTCAGATTTTCTATCCGCTCTATTATCTCTATATCTACTAATAGGCCAAATAAAGATAATTCGCGAAATGGATAAGAATCACCTTATGAGCGTTTAAAGAGACATATGGACTACTCCAACATAAAATTAATTTGAGGATGCTTTTTGGAGAAGTATTTATTTATCTCGTCTTTATCTTCTCTCATCTTGTATCCTAATAGCAATTGAGCAAGAGCTCTTATATTTAGCTCATAAGAGTTAGGGCTCTCATCACTAATATTTACACCAAAAGTAGTATTATTTTGAATGATAATTTCATCTGATATATCAACTCTAAATGAATTCACCTTGTTCTGTTCAGCATAAATTGACAATAGTGCATCTGCATCAATTATACGTGACATTCCTATCAGATTTTTCTTTTCAGGGTAATCCCATAACGAACTCTCTTCCATTATAGCTAGAAAGTCATCAAAAGATTTTTGCACAGTCATATCTTTATCTCTAAACTGAGCATCAAAGTCTTTATAGGCTAACTCTAATTCATCCCCATATTTTTGACTTAGTTCTTTCAGCGATATTAAAGGCGATACACCCTCATCAAAAGTTTGCGCAAAACCATATTTATCATAAAAACTAATCAGCCACTCCTCCTGAGGTACTAATATCATCAAAGGTATATTACGATCTCTAGCAATCTCAAAACTTCTAATCAGCAACTTATCCATATATCCCTTCCTCCTAGCCTCTGGCAGTGTACACACACCTGACAAATAATATATAGGTATCTCTACACCATAGAATGAGAAGTCAAACTCAAGCATTTGAAGTGAAGCTACAGGTTTTTCTTCTTCAAAATATATCAACGTATTTTCGTTCTTATATTTAGTTCTGAAGTAAATGTCCATGTAGTTATCGGGATCACCAAATACGGTTTTCCACATATTCCATACATCCTGTTTAGAAGTATCATCTGCTAGTCGAATCATATCTCTCTTATTTTAATCGTGCCACCGATTTCTCCAATAAAATATCAGGATAATATGACATTTTTGCCTTACGAAGATTCTCTATTCCTAAATCCTCTTCACGATTAACGTAGGTAAAACCAGCCATCTCATTCTCCACAAATTGTTGGTTCACAATTGTATAAGCACCATGAATATCAGTGCGTGCCTTCTCAACATGCACCACAAATGTATCTTCAGTCAATGGCTCACCAATTGTGAATGCAGCAATATCCCCATCAACACAAATCAAACCACCCTTAAGACCCAGATAGTCAAAGTTGTCAAGCATCAAATTAACTGCTTGCACATCAAATCCGTCCTGCTCTTCAGCCTCATCACCATTTACTTTCATCCACACTTTAAGCAATCCCTTGCACTCCCTCACAAATTCATTTTCTCCATTTAGCGAATGATACTCCCAGTTGTTCTCTCTCTTAAAGCGATTAATATGGTTTCGTTTGCTCTGAAGTTTCTTTCCCCCCAAATTAATGAGACGTTCGCTTGTATAGATATAATCAGAAACACTTCTATTAAGATTAAATTCAAACATATTAGGCAATTCTGTTTCTATTTCTTCAATCATCTCATTTGTAAGTCCTCTGATTTGAAAAACATTGTCAAACTGTCTATGATCCTCAAGTATAATAGAAATACCCTCCTTAATACATCCTTTGCCGATAGGGCGTAGATATGAGTTTCTGTTGTTATTGTCTCTAAAACGTATAAACAACCAGTCATTTGCCACTGCAAACTCGGTGTTAAACTTAGCTCCCCACGTAAACAAATTGGTAAAACATAAATCAGAAGCCCTATAGTTATGATGTTGCAAGAATGAATCTATTATTTCTTTATCTTCTAGTGATACTCTTTTAAAATTAAGCATAAATATATTTACTCGAATATTTTGTGAAACTTGTGTTATATAGATGCCAACTGATAACCTCGCATCTATCTCGCTTTTATTGAACAATAGTATTATAAAAAAGTTTATACAAAAATGAGACCTTGCTTTGAGTAGCAAGGTCTCAACAATATTATTGGTTAGAATTAGCTAGAACTTTTTGAAACCAACTATCTCTCTCACTGCCTTAACCGTCTTTATAGCACTTTCACGTGCTCTCTCGGCACCTTCATGCGTCACCTTTCTCAGGTATTCAGTATCATTTTCAATAGCAAGAATCCTCTCTCTGATTGGCGAAGTGAAGTTTATAATATCCTCAGCTAATTGCTTTTTCAAATCTCCGTATCGTATTTCGCACTCATTCCATTTATCTTCATAATGTTTCACCACTTCTGGAGTAGATACAACACGCAAAATAGTGAACAGATTATCAATATAATCAGGCATCTCAGAATTTGGAGCAGTGGGACCCGAATCAGTTAACGCTCTCTTCACCTTTTTCTCTATTTCTTTAGGTGTATCAGCAAGATAAATTGCATTCCCTTCCGATTTTCCCATCTTTCCTGTTCCATCTAGCCCAGGAATTTTCACAAGTTGCTGACCAAAGTTATAAGCCTCTGGTTCTTTAAAGAACTCATTTCCATAGAAATTATTAAATCTTCGTGCAAATCTACGAGTCATTTCTAGATGTTGCTCTTGGTCTTTTCCAACAGGCACTCTGTCAGCATTGTGAATCAAAATATCAGCAGCCATCAACGTTGGATATGTGAGTAATCCAGCATTCACATTCTCGGGCTGCTTCCTAGCTTTATCCTTAAAAGAAGATGTTTTTGACAACTCCCCCAGATAAGCATGCATATTTAAATACAAATAAAGCTCAATAATTTCGGGAACATCACTTTGCACATATATTACTGATTTTTCGGGATCAATGCCAGCTGCAAGATAATCCACAAGAACATTCTTTACGTTATCATGAAGCAATTTAGGATCAGGATGTGTGGTGAGAGAGTGAATATCTGCTATAAAAAAATAGCAATTGTTCTCGTTCTGCATACGAATAAAATTCTGCAGAGCACCAAAATAATTTCCTAAATGAAGATTACCCGTTGCACGGATTCCACTAACTACTGTATTCATTTTCTATTGTTTTTGTTTTTTAGATCTTAACTACAAAAGCTATTTAAGCTTGTAGCCCTTTAATACTATCTCTTAGTACCGCTATTTTCTCCTCAGCATCAGCTTTCTTTTTGCGCTCATTATCAACAATCTCCGGCTTTGCATTTTGCACAAACCTCTCGTTTCCTAGCTTTTTCATTACCGACTGAAGAAATCCTTCTAGATATTTAATCTCAGCCTCCATTTTTTCAATTTCAGCATCTATATCAATGTTGCTTTCACTTAAAGGGACTGCAAACTCAATTGAACCAACCATAAAGGCGGCAGCACCCGAAGCCTTGTCCGACACCTCATCAATAGACGACAGATTTGCCATCTTAATTATCACAGGGTCATTATTCTTATTGTGAGTTCCTATCACCTGAAGTATCAACTCCTCACGATTTGGGATATTCTTCTCCAACCTAATGGTGCGCACACCAGCAACAATATGCTTTGTTATCTCAAAATCAGCAATCAACTTCTTGTCAAAGCTCTCAGCACTTGGAAGAAGAGCAAACATTATGCTTTCATTTTCTTCACGTTTCACAATTGCCTGCCACAGCTCCTCAGTAATAAAAGGCATAAATGGATGTAATATCCTCAACAAGCTATCAAAGAATGATAAAGTAGCCTCATAAGTAGCTCTGTCAATTGGTTGTTGATAAGCTGGTTTTGCCATCTCTAAGTACCAAGAAGAGAACTCATCCCAAAATAGTTTGTAAACAGTCATCAAAGCCTCTGACAAACGATATTTTGAAAACTGATCTTCAATCTCAGCAACAGCCTTAGCCAATACATTTTCGAACCACCCAATGGCTATCTTCGCCGTTTCGGGTTGTTCAATCTCGTCACTAACCTCCCACCCCTTCACTAAGCGGAAAGCGTTCCATATTTTATTATTAAAGTTTCGTCCTTGCTCGCAAAGGGCTTCGTCAAACAATAAATCATTGCCCGCTGATGACGCCAACAACATACCCATACGAACACCATCGGCACCATGCCTCTCCATCAGTTCGATTGGGTCGGGTGAGTTACCAAGTTGCTTAGACATTTTTCTACCCTGAATATCACGCACAATGCCAGTAAAATATACATTATTGAATGCAGGCTTCTCGCGATACTCATATCCAGCCATAATCATACGTGCAACCCAGAAAAATATAATATCTGGACCTGTCACAAGGTCGCTTGTTGGATAATAATAGTTTATCTCTTCATTATCAGGATTATTTACTCCATCAAACACTGAGATGGGCCACAGCCATGACGAAAACCACGTATCCAAACAATCTTCATCCTGTCTCAAATCATCAATAGACAGATCATAGTCTACCATCTTAAGTGCTTTCTCGTATGCCTCTTCTTTTGTGAGTCCTACCACCACCCCACCCTTAGGGAGATAAAATGCTGGAATTTGATGCCCCCACCAAAGTTGACGGCTTATACACCAATCTTTAATATTCTCCATCCAATGACGATAAATATTTTTGTTGCTAGCAGGATGAAACTTTATAGTGTCATCCATCACATGCTCAAGAGCAGGTTTTGCGAGATCCTCCATTTTCAAGAACCATTGCATAGAGAGCTTAGGCTCAATCACAGCATTAGTACGCTCCGAGAAGCCCACCTTATTTGTGTAAGGCTCCATTTTTTCCATCAGCCCAGCCGACTCTAAATCTTTCTCAATCTGCTTACGAACATCAAAACGATCCATACCTGCATACATTGCACCATGCTCATTCAGTGTTCCGTTGTCATTGAAAATATCAATTGAATCTAGATTATATTTCTCGCCAAGCATGTAGTCGTTTACATCATGAGCAGGCGTTACCTTCAAACAACCTGTTCCAAACTCCACATCAACATACTCATCCTCAATCACAGGAATAGAACGATTGATAAGAGGAACAAGAACTCGTTTACCCTTCAGGTGCGCAGTCTTTGGATCATTTGGATGAATACACATTGCAGTGTCACCCATTATAGTTTCGGGGCGAGTGGTGGCAACAATTGCATAACTACCCTCCTCACCCTCAATGGGATATCGCAGATAATAAAGCTTACCGTTAACCTCCTTATGCTCAACCTCCTCATCCGATAAAGCAGTCAATGCTTGTGGGTCCCAATTTATCATTCTCACTCCACGATAGATAAGACCCTTTTCATATAAATCAACAAATATCTTCAAAACGCTTTCCGAACGAACTTCATCCATTGTAAAAGCTGTTCTATCCCAATCGCACGAAGCACCAAGTTTCTTAAGCTGTTCAAGAATAATTCCACCATGCTTATGAGTCCAATCCCAAGCATGATCAAGGAACTCCTCACGAGAAAGATCCAACTTATTAATCCCTTCACTTGCTAGTTTTTCTACCACCTTTGCTTCGGTAGCTATAGAGGCATGATCCGTTCCAGGCACCCAACATGCATTTTTGCCTTGCATGCGTGCACGTCTAACAAGAATATCTTGAATTGTATTGTTTAGCATATGCCCCATATGCAAAATACCTGTAACGTTTGGTGGTGGTATCACAATTGTGTATGGCTCTCGCTCATCAGGTGTTGAATGGAAAAAATTATTATCCATCCAATACTTATACCATTTATTTTCTACCTCAATAGGGTTATATTTGCTTGAAATTTCCATCTTCTTAAAAATTAAAGTGCAAAAATACGAAAAATCTTTCTCAAAAGGCTAGTAATGACTTAGATAAAAAAGAGCCCACTAGCAAATCCAAGCTATTGGGCAATAAACGTATGCACATATCTGTTAACTAGGCATACAATATATCATACAGCACATCTTTGTGTTATCGAATAGGCTCTACCAAACAGTCTATGCCAAAGTTTATCTCAATCCATTCACCAACCCTAATCATTCCCATCAGTGCCGTTGGCGGTTCCAACCCATAATCTCGTATGCTGATGCGTTTTTTCCCTTTAATGATAACGTTTTCAGACTCAACATCTACACTGATAGGTATTCGGTACTTCCTCACTACATCACTAATAGTGATATTCATCAGCACTTCTCCAGTATATAAATTGTTTTTTTGCACAAAACTAAAATTCTCAACCTCCAAAAGCATATATGGATATTCATCCGCATTGAGCAGCTTGTAGAAGTCACGTTGTGCCATTTTATTGTCAGACTTGAAGTTTTTTATGGTAAGTGGTAGCTGATTTTGGGTTATATACATTTCATTATTTTCAAAAGTAGCATCTACTTCAATAGGCTCTTTCAATATCTCATCGCCTTTCTGTTTTAAGTCAAACGAAAACAAATTTGTGAAAACCACAATCGAAATCTCACTGTTAGGATTTAAAGTTACGGTATAGTTGACAGAGTTGTTTTGTCCATATAAAAGGGTGGCAAACAGCAAAGACAACTGCAAAAGCAAGATAAATCGCTTCATACGATTAAAATTATTTATTTTCAAAATCATCATATAAAACTCGCTCTAATCATCTATGGGTCTAAGAATGAGTCTCATGCTCGCTTCATATTCTATACAAAATAAGAAGCTGGCGAAAGATTAAATATTTAGGGTTAAAAGATGTGTGATGTCCTCATTTACACTCAATAGGAGAGAAAAGGGACATCACACGTTGGTTTTATTAACTCTTTAAAAACCTACAACTGCCTGAATAACCAAACCGTTGAATTTACCTTGACTGTTTATACTATTGTATTTGAAACCATCATATGATTGGTTCACATACTCAAGTTTGGTCATAACATTTTTGGTCAAAAACCACCCTGCACTAAATGCAAGTCTGTCGATATTAATATCATACATACCTTTTTGTGAAGCTTCAAAAGCGGGCAAATCACCAGAAGCATCCACTGCTGGCAAGTCGCTTGCTAGGTACATTTGAGAGTTCACACGATTGTATTTTGCACCAATCCAAAAGTTATCATTCTTACCAAATCTATACACAAGATCAGTAGCTATTTGATTTGCATTTCTTGAGCCAGTACTCTCAAGTCTTGATCTGCCTGATAGCGACTCTAGCGTTGTAAACCACTCCAATCCATTGTATTTCACAAATAGGTTAGCCATCAATCCTGTTATCTTGTCGGTAAATCCTGGTGAGAAACGACCGTTGGTGAAGTTTGAAGTGCCTGGAGCTGCAAAATGCATAACACCAAAGTAGTTTGATCCAGTTCTATCTCCTGCCAACAAAGTATTGTCTGCTGCTCCAGGATTATGATACACAGATCCTGTAGCTCTCAATCGTAGCTGCTGATTCAATTGCTTATCGTAACCCAATTTAGCTATAAGTGTAGGATTGTTTTTTCCATTTGAAATTAGAGTTGATTTATCATTAGGATCACCATAGGTTGGATCCAAATCTACAACATTACCCTTCAACAGGCCATTTGTTACTGACAAAACTCCAATAAATCCATTTCTCTGAATATCAGCCTCAACACCTATCTCGGTTGCAAAAGCATCAATTATATTGTTTTCCACAAATGGATTGTAGATTGCATTACCTCCATCAGTTCTCCTAAAGTGAGCATCACCATAGTTTACCTCCATTTGCCCCACTTTCAGTGTTGTATATTCCATTATGTTGTTAAGAAAGTCAACATCCATAAATGGGATTTTGTCAAATTGCATATATCCACCCTTCACCCATGTTTCGTTATGGTGACGAGAAGCAAGATATAGCTCCATTTTAAGAGCGACTCCATCTGCAAGATGCGTATTGATCATCAAGTTTGCCGAAGCTAAGTTAAAGCCGGGTCTAACAGGTATGAGCCTATTAACATCCACCCCATCAGCTGGATTAATATTTGGAACTGCTTTATTGCTGTGGCTCAGCGCTTGAAAACCTTGAGTGAAACCACCTCCAAAGTCCACCTTCACACCGTTAAATTCTTTCTTGGTGTCCTCTTTAGGAGTTTCAAATACGTTTATTCCCGTCTTGTCCGTTGCTCTAAATTGAGCATAGAGAGCTGTTCCGGCTACTGTAAATAGCGCCAGAGTAGTGAAAAACTTTTTCATCTGTAATTTAAATTATTAGTGTAATTTGTTTCGATATTATTTTAATGAAAGCTGTGCACCAGTAAAGGTTGCCTCATAATTGAGAGTGATTTCATCACCCACTTTCATCACACCAAGCATTGCGGTGGGAGCTTTCATTCCAAATGTGGACATCTTGATGGGTAGCGAACCGCTAAACACGTAGTTACCGTCGGAGTTGTTCACGCCTTTTGCTTTTAGAGTAACAGGACGAGTTTCACCAGCCATAGTTAGATTGCCAACCACCTCTATATTAATGTTATTGCCATTAACATCTAGAGATGAAACCTTAGTCATATTGAATGTGATATTTGGATTCTTTTTAGAGTTAAAAGTCTCATACGTCTTTCTGTCCATCATCTTTTCTTTTCCTTTTATAGACTCAACTGGCACATTAACAATCAATTCTGAGAACTCATTATCCCCTTTATACACAATTTTGCCCGAAGCATCTGTAACTTTACATTCGAAATCGTGTACGTTTGTCGTTCCCGCAATTGTCATTTTAAGACTCTTCTTATCCAAGTTTAGAACCTGAGCACTTGCTATAGGAGTCAAAGCAAGCATAAAAATAGCCAACAAGGCATACTTCGCATTTGTCAATTGTTTCATTTTGTGATTTTTAAAATGTTAAACTAATTATGTTATAAATTTATCAATTATACTTGATGGTTTTCTCC
>CAYFSV010000011.1:0-32052 GCA_964345815.1 uncultured Proteiniphilum sp.
TAAGCTTGTTTACCAATTTTTTAAGTCACTTTCTTATCCGAAACTCAGGTTAATACATAATTCATACAGAGGTAGTCAATACTGTAGCAATGCTTATCAAGAGTCGATAAAAAGAAAAATCCAGTTGCAAAGCTAGCTTTACAACTGGATTAATATGGATATACTTGTCAAATAAACTGTAGCGCTTATTTAGGACGAGTTATTATTGTTAGGTTGTTTATGCGGCTACTTTTTCTAACCACTTCAACATAAATATCATTGTGAACATCGAAATCAAACATGCCACAACAAACACCATCCATGTAGCCCACAGTGGAAGGCTTTCGTAGAATATGGTTCCAATAAACAGAAGCTGATTTCCTAGTGCTGTTGCACCTAACCAAGCACCCTGCATAATTCCCTGATATTGGGGTGGAGCCACCTTAGATACGAATGATAGACCAAGAGGGCTAATAAATAACTCTGCTATCGTTAATATTAGGTATGTTCCAATAAGAAGCATAGGCGTAACTCGTTGAACGTCTGTCAATCCACCCATAGCTTGTGCGGTTGCTGCATCAGGAAGCCCTCTTGAGCCAAGTGACATTACGAGAAATGCAGAAGCTGCAATACCCATTCCAATTGCAATTTTCTTTGGGGTTGATGGTTCAAGTCCTCTAGCCTTAAGCCAACCAAAGATGCCAATAACAACAGGTGTTAAGAATACTACATAAATAGGATTAAACATTTGGAAAAGCTCTGCTCCTTCAAGCACCACTACTCCAAGATCAAGCTTAAACATGCTTAGGTTGGTGTAATCATTTGCAAAGAATGTGAGTGTTACTCCATTTTGATGGAATGAGAACCAGAAGAAGATTACAACTGCAAATACAGAGAAGAGAGCATATAGTCTTTGCTTAACCTCTTTTGCATCCATTTCCACAACAGTGCTGTTTCCGCTGCTATCTTTTGCTGCAGCCACTTTAAGGGCAGGATCAGGAAATTTATTTTTATTGCTAATGAAAATTATAATAGAAATAATCATTGCAATAATTGCAATACCAAAAGCATAATGGAAGCCTGTGTTGAAAACATTTAAGTATTCATTTGCAAACGCTGTAAGGTCGGCAGGTGTACCAGCTGTGCTCACTTGGCTTGATAGACTCACAAATCTTTCTTGAGCCTCTGGAGTCATTGTTCCTTTAAGGAACTGATGGCTTAGGCTTGGCAGGTCGGGATTATAAACAAATCCATTCTTTTGAACCCACCAGTTACGTATAAACACTGCAATAACGGGTGCAAACATAGCACCAACGTTAATAAACATATAGAATATTTGGAATCCTGTGTCGCGCCTTTCTGAATATTTTGGGTCGTCATACATCTGTCCCACAACAGCTTGCAAGTTCCCTTTAAATAAACCATTACCAAATGCTATGACAAACAAACCAAAGGTGGTGAGTGTTAGATAAAGTCCAAAATGTGGAACTGGTGTTGGGGTAGGAATAAATATTATGAGATATCCAATACTCATTAATATTAGCCCCCATAAGATGGTGCCTTTATACTTTTTTGTTTTATCAGCAATGTATCCACCTGCTAAAGCTAGCAAATAGATTAAGGCATAAAAAATTGAGTAGATAATTGTTGCTTCTGTCTTAGTAAGCCCAAACTTAGAAAGTAGAAATAATGATAGGATAGCCATCATTATATAGAAGCCAAATCGCTCGCCCATGTTTGAGAGGGCTGCTCCAATAAGTCCTTTAGGGTGATTTTTTAGCATAAATCAAAAGTTTTTGTGATGTTTAGATAATTATAATGTGCAAATATACATAAATAAATGAGATATCGAGACAAGCTATCAAAAAGTCGTTTTTAATTAAAATGTATATGAAATCAAAAAAAATATCCGCTTTTTGTTGGATTATATTATTTTTGTTGTACTTTTGCAAGCATTATCATACAAAAGCAGATAAAATGAAACTGAACAATTTTGCATACTCATTCTTTTTTTACTTTTACTTTAGAGAGTAGAACAGGATTTTATATGCAAAAAGTTTAATAAAAATATTTTTAAAGTGTTGAAATCCTGTCGCAATAACGGCAGGATTTTTTTTATTCATAATACTCAATTAATAATGAAAAGAGTTGCTATACAGGGCGGACATGGTGCCTATCACGACATTGCGGCACATCGATATTTCAATGAGGAGCTAGAGCTTGTTCCATGTCTTACATTTAAAGACATATTTACGGAGGCAGATAACGATGAGCGTCTATTGGCTGTGATGGCTATCGAAAACACTATTGCGGGTGGGCTTCTTCACAATCACGACTTGTTGAAGATGAATGATATGAAGATTGTTGGAGAGCAAAAGTTGAGAATATCGCATACCCTTTCAGCTTTGCCAGGGCAAAAACTATCAGATATAAAAGAGGTTATTTCTCATCCAATGGCATTGATGCAGTGTACCGATTTTTTGGATACACTACCCGACGTGAAGGTTGTGGAACATGAGGACACGGCTTTGGCAGCAAAAGATATTTTTGAGCTAAAACTAGAGGGGGTCGCCGCCATTTGTAGCAGCAGAGCTGCTGATATTTATAATCTAGAAGTATTGGCAGAGGGGATTGAGACAAACAAAAGAAACTTCACAAGATTTTTAGTCCTAGCTCATGAGCCTATGGTGAGTGAGCTGTGTGAAGCGAGCAGTATCGATAAATCATCTTTGGTTTTTGTTCTTCCTCACAAAGAGGGTAGCCTATCTCAGGTTTTGTCGGTGTTGTCATTCTATGATATAAATCTAACAAGAATTCAATCTCTACCTATTGTTGGGAGAGAGTGGGAATATCAGTTCTATATTGATCTTTCATTTGCTGATTACAAAAGATATCAACAATCATTAGAGGCTATTTTGCCTTTGGTGGGCGAATTGAAGATTTTGGGTGAATATGCATCAGATAAACAGTTTAAAAAATAAGATTATGAACAATTTAAACTCAATCGAACCGGCAGATAGGATAAAAAGCGTATCCGAGTATTACTTCTCTGTCAAATTGGCTGAAGTGGCTCGAATGAATGCAGAGGGTAAAAACGTTATCAGTCTTGGAGTTGGTGCTCCAGACAAAATGCCCTCGGAAGACACTATAAACACTTTAGTGCAAACTGCTCAATTGCATGATGTGCATGCATATCAACCTTATACGGGGTTACCAGAACTAAGATCGGCTTATGCCCACTGGTATAACAGGATTTATGATGTGGAGTTGCAGACTGATGAGGTGTTGCCTCTGATTGGCTCAAAAGAGGGGATTCTTCATATTTCAATGACATTCCTGAATAAGGGCGACTCTGTTTTGATTCCTAATCCTGGCTATCCCACCTATTCATCGGTAACCAATCTGCTCGAAGCAAATACTATTTTGTATGACTTGCAAGAAGACAAAGATTGGGAACCTGATTTTGAATCTCTTGAGAAGATGGATTTGAGCAAGGTTAAGCTGATGTGGGTCAATTATCCCAATATGCCCACAGGTGCTAATGCATCAATAGAGCTATTTCAAAAATTAGTGGCATTTGGCAAAAAGCACAATATATTAATATGTCACGACAATCCGTATAGTTTTATTTTGAATGATAAACCACTAAGTATATTATCTGTTGAGGGAGCAATGGATATATGTATCGAGCTTAACTCATTAAGTAAATCTCACAATATGTCGGGATGGCGAATGGGGATGCTGGCTTCCAACTCTCAATATGTGAAATGGGTTTTAAAAGCAAAAAGTAATATTGACAGTGGTCAATTTAAGCCGATGCAACTTGCCACAATTGCTGCATTAAATAATAGCTCAGATTGGCACATGCAGATGAATGAAGTGTATGCCGAACGACGTGTGTGGGCAGAAAGAATAATGGAGCTTATGGGATGCAGTTTTGATAAGAAACAAGTGGGCCTATTTGTGTGGGGAAAACTGCCCGACAATGCACCCGACAGCAAAGTATTTGTTGATGATATTCTATATAATGCAAAAGTCTTTATCACACCAGGAGCAATATTTGGAAGCAATGGTGATAGATTTGTGCGAATATCTTTAGGATCATCTGTTGAAAAAATAGAGGAAGCATACAATAGAATTAAGAACTATCTTTCAGAAAACTAAATAATAGAAATAAACAAAAACAATATAATTATGGAATTTGAATCGATTTTATTACCAGGAATAGATGACAAGCGTCCACTAATGATTTCAGGACCTTGTAGTGCCGAGACAGAAGAGCAAGTGATGGAGACTGCTCATAGACTTGCTAAGCAAGGAGTGAAAATTTTTAGAGCTGGTGTGTGGAAGCCACGCACAAAACCAGGTGGTTTTGAGGGAGCTGGTGTGCCAGCGCTTCAGTGGTTGCAACGTGTTCGTAAAGAGACAGGAATGTATGTTGCTACCGAGGTTGCCACCGAAAAGCATGCTTATGAGGCTCTTAAATATGGTATTGATATGCTTTGGGTTGGGGCACGAACAGCAGCAAACCCCTTTGCAGTGCAAGAAATTGCTGATACTTTGGAAGGCGTTGATATTCCAGTATTGATTAAGAACCCTGTAAACCCAGATCTTGAGCTATGGATTGGAGCAATTGAGCGTTTATATAATGCCGGCATAAAAAGATTGGGTGTTATTCATAGAGGTTTTAGCACCAATGATAAAACGGTTTATAGAAACTTGCCACAGTGGCACATTCCCATCGAACTGAAACGTAGATATCCTAATCTTCCCATCATTTGCGATCCTAGCCACATTGGTGGAAGAAGGGATATGATTGAGACATTGAGCCAACGTGCTATGGATTTAAATTTCTATGGTCTAATAATAGAGGCTCACTGCAATCCTGATGAGGCTTGGAGTGACAAAGATCAACAAATCACACCTGAAGTGTTGGGTCAATTGATGCAAGATATTGTGATTCGTGATACAGTTCAATCCACCGAAGATTTATCAGACCTAAGAAAGCAAATTGATGATTTGGACAATGAGTTATTGCAACTGCTGTCGAAAAGAATGAGAGTGTCTCGAGAAATTGGTCAATACAAACTAGAGCATGGCATGCCAATTCTTCAAACAGGTCGCTATAGCCACATCTTAAAAGATAGAGTGGAGCAAGCTGAACAGATGGATATGTCGGGAGATTTTGCGCTCAAAGTTTTAGAGGCAATCCATACTGAATCGGTAAGGCAACAGTTTGAAGTAATGGAAAATAGTAAAAGGAAGTAATGAATAACGATGTAAAGATGAGAATACTTATATTAGGCGCAGGAAAGATGGGTTCTTTTTTTGCTGATGTATTAAGTTTTGATCATGAGGTTGCGGTGCTTGATACAGATCCGCAACGACTGAGGTTTATCTACAATACTCAGCGGATGACTGATCCTAGTGAGGTTGAGGCTTTTCAGCCAGAGTTGGTTATTAATGCCGTTACTCTAAAATATACAGTAGAGGCATTTCAAAATGTGTTGCCATATTTGCCCGAAACCTGTATTTTAAGTGATATAGCATCTGTTAAGACTGGCTTGGAGGAGTTTTATCGAGAACGTACTCGACCTTACGTATCTACTCACCCAATGTTTGGTCCCACTTTCGCCAGTTTAAATGACTTAAGTACTCAAAGTGCAATAATTATATCTGAATCATCTCATCTTGGCAAAGTTTTTTTTAGAGACCTATATCAACGATTAAGATTAAATGTTTTTGAATATTCATTTCGAGAGCATGACGAAACAATAGCCTATTCGTTGTCTATTCCATTTGCCTCAACTTTAGTTTTTGCTTCAGTAATGAAACATCAAGATGCACCTGGAACAACATTTAAACGGCATATGAATATAGCCAAGGGCTTGCTTTCGGAGGATGATTTTTTGCTGTCAGAAATTCTATTTAATCCTTTCACTCCTGGTCAACTTATAAGTATAAGGGAGAAGCTCAAAGAATTGCTGTCTATTATAGAGAAAAAAGATAATGATGCTATGAGGGATTTTCTAACCCAGGTGAGGAAGAATATAGAGTGACTAAGCAACGTTGAATATAAGTAGTATTAAAGAATGGAAGCAGTGATTAACATCATGCTTCCATTCTTTTTTTATAACTATCCTATATTACAGCAGATTAAATTTTTATACCAATGTGTCCTTTTATACTAATATACGTTTGCTTTATTATTAATTTTTTCACTACATTTGCACAATCAATAACCTTACAAAGAGTAATTGTTAATTTTTATCACATAAATTTTTCAAAACATGAGTAAAAAGAGAGTTTATACCTTTGGAAACGGCGCTGCTGAAGGTCGCGCAGATATGAAGAATCTGTTGGGAGGCAAGGGCGCTAACCTAGCTGAAATGAATCTAATTGGAGTGCCTGTTCCTCCAGGATTTACCATTACAACTGAAGTTTGTACTGAATATAACAAACTTGGGAAGGATTACGTTGTTGAGAAAATCAAACCAGAAGTAGAAAAAGCAATCGAAAATATAGAGAACTTAATGGGGGCTAAATTTGGAGATAGAGATAATCCATGTTTAGTGTCTGTTCGTTCGGGATCTAGAGTTTCAATGCCTGGGATGATGGACACTGTTCTTAATCTTGGTCTAAATGATGATGCTGTAATAGGAATAGCCGAAAAGTCTGGAAACGAGCGCTTTGCTTGGGACTCATATCGAAGATTTGTTCAAATGTATGGTGATGTTGTGCTAGGAATGAAACCCGAAAGCAAAGACGATATCGATCCATTTGAGGAAATCATGGATGAAATGAAGGAAGCAAGGGGTGTTGAACTTGACACGGAGCTGACTGTTGAGGACCTTAAAGAACTAGTACACAAATTTAAGGCTGCAGTTAAGTCAAAAACTGGAAAAGACTTCCCCGAGAGTGCATGGGACCAACTTTGGGGTGCTATTATGGCTGTGTTTGATAGCTGGTCAAATCCCCGCGCTGCGTTCTATCGCAAGATGAACAACTTTTCAGATGATTGGGGCACTGCTGTAAACGTACAAGCGATGGTTTACGGTAATATGGGTAAAACCTCAGGCACGGGAGTTGCATTTACGCGTGACTCAGCAACAGGTGAAGATATTTTTAATGGTGAGTATTTGATTGATGCACAAGGTGAAGACGTTGTTGCAGGTGTTCGCACTCCACAAGAGATTACTATCGAAGGTTCGCGTCGCTGGGCAAAACTGCAAAATGTTTCGGAAGAGGATAGAGCAGCAAAATATCCCTCTCTTGAAGAGGTTATGCCTGAAAGCGCTGCAGAGCTAATTGAATATCAGCAAAAGCTAGAAGATCATTATAAAGATATGCAGGATTTAGAGTTTACTATCCAAGATGGTAAGCTATGGATTCTTCAAACTCGTAGTGGTAAACGTACTGCTGCCGCTATGGTTAAGATTGCTATCGATATGATGCATGAAGGTTATATAGATGAGAAAACAGTGTTGCAACGTTGTGATGCTGAAAAGCTTGATGAGCTTCTTCACCCAGTATTTGATACAAAGGCTTTGTCTGATGCAGAGGCTATCACAAATGGATTGCCTGCATCTCCTGGTGCTGCCAGTGGACAAGTTGTTTTTCATGCTGATGATGCAGAGGAGTGGGCAGCTCAAGGAAAAGAAGTGATACTTTGTCGTATTGAGACTTCACCAGAGGATTTGCGTGGAATGGCAGTCGCTGAAGGAATTCTAACTGCACGTGGTGGTATGACATCGCACGCTGCAGTTGTGGCTCGTGGAATGGGGAAATGCTGTGTTTCTGCTGCAAATAATACAAGAATTAACTATAAAGAAAGAACGATGACTCTCAATGGAAAGGTTTTCAAAGAGGGTGATTGGATATCTCTTAATGGTTCAACAGGTATTGTATACGAAGGAAAAATAGCCACACAAGATGCTGAATTAGGTCCAGACTTCTTAGAGCTAATGAAGATAGCAGATAAATATACTCGTATGAATGTGCGCACCAATGCCGATTCTCCACATGATGCAGAAGTCGCTAGAAGCTACGGTGCCACTGGAATCGGTTTGTGCCGTACCGAGCATATGTTCTTTGAGGGAGATAAGATTATTTCGATGCGCGAAATGATTCTTGCAAAAGATGAGGCAGGACGTAGAGAAGCATTAGACAAGCTATTGCCACTTCAAAAAGAGGACTTCAAAGGTATCTTCAAGGCTATGGATGGATATCCAGTAACTGTTAGATTGCTTGACCCACCATTGCATGAGTTTGTACCTCATGATGAAAAGGGACAACAAGAAATGGCAGATGTTATGGGCGTTTCTTTCGAAGAAATCCATGAGCGTGTTGAGGGCTTGTTAGAGGCTAATCCGATGCTTGGACTTCGTGGATGTCGCTTGGGTAATCTATATCCAGAGATCACAGAAATGCAAACTAGAGCAATCATTGAAGCTGCACTAGAGTTAAAGAAAGAGGGAGTTAAGGCTATTCCTGAAATAATGGTTCCTTTGACAGGAATTTTATATGAGTTTAGAGCTCAGAAAGAGGTTATTGTGAGAACCGCAGATGAGGTATTTGCCAATTATGGTGAATCTATAGATTATAAGGTGGGAACGATGATTGAAATTCCAAGAGCCGCACTAACGGCAGATAGAATTGCATCAGAAGCCGACTTCTTCTCATTTGGGACCAATGATCTAACTCAAATGGCATTTGGATATAGCCGTGACGACGTGGCTAAGTTCCTACCTCTATATATCGATAAAGGTATTTTGAAGCAAGACCCATTTGCAGTATTAGATCAAAATGGTGTTGGGCAGTTGGTAACTATGGCAGTTCAAAATGGACGCAAAGTGAAGCCAGAACTTAAATGCGGAATTTGTGGCGAGCATGGTGGTGAACCATCTTCTGTTAAGTTCTGCCATCATGTGGGGCTCAACTATGTGTCATGCTCTCCATTCCGTGTTCCTGTAGCACGACTAGCAGCGGCGCAAGCAGCAATTGAATAGTTAATAGCTAACTCATTTATTAATATTAAAACGGGAGGTTTCCAAAAAAGAGGAAGCTTCCCGTTTGTTTATATATGCAGTTTTGATTTATGTTGTTCTCTCTCATACCTTCTAAATATTGTTGACATAACGATGTAAGTACTAATGAAAATAAAAGTAGAGGTAGTATAAAATACATGCATCTCGGGTCTTCCATGGATAACATCAAATATTAGTGCCTTTGTTCCTTTTGTGGCTTCTTGAAAAGTGAAGATATGGAATGCCAAGTACTCCACTAAAAGTAGAATTGAAATATATACTGACCAAGTGAAGACTATTGCCCATACTGCATTCTTTCTAACCTTAATTAGTTGATATATTGCAGTGATTATAACACCTGATACCGACCAACATGTGAAAGCCCACCAATTAATGGCTGGAGAATTAAAAAAAGAAATATTGTAGCTATATCCATAAGTTCCAACCCATATAAAAGAAATAGTAATTGCAGATAGTAAAGATGCAAGCCATAAACTATATTTTCTTCTATTATTCCAGTTGAAGAATGCATACATAAGATATCCACCCAGCATGCCAATAGATAGTTTGTTTATATGATTAATGGTTTTTATAATCCAGTGCATTTCTGGAATAGAATTAGGATTTGTAGTCTGAAAAAACTGACTTAAAGCTAGTATCGAGAGGAGAACTTGCCATCTATGTTTTATTTTCAAAATAGATATTATAGTGAATAATATTGCACCACTCCAAAGAATCACTATAGACCAAAAGTCAAAGTAAACCCATTTAAAATCAAAAATAACAAAGTTCAACCAGTCTATTTTATTCTGTATTGTCTGTATTAAAATACTGTTCATGAAAACAAATTTATGCTCTTTTATTATGTGAAAGTATATCTAACGATTATGTTATAGAATGAATACCCAACAGTTAAAACTCCATTTCAAAAACATCCCTAAAAGCAGACTTCAGATTGCTTGCTACGTCATCCATGCTGATTTCTTCGCCCAACTCATTTTGAATTGATGTAACTGATTTATTGTCTAGTCCACAAGGATTAATCAGAGAGAAGTATGACAAATCAGTGTTAACATTCAATGCTAATCCATGCATCGTTACATATCTGCTTGCTCTAACACCAATAGCACAAATTTTTCTTGCTTTTGCTGGATTGCTTGCATCAATCCAAACACCCATTGCATTTGAATCTTTCTCACCCTTTATGCCATAATGCTCTAGTGTTTTTATCACTACCTCTTCAAGCATAGAGATGTACTTTTTGATGCCTATCTTAAAGTATTCCAAGTCGATTATTGGGTATGCTACCAGCTGACCAGGACCGTGATATGTAATATCGCCCCCTCTATTTATAGAATAAAAATCAATGTTCTTGCCCTGTCGTTCTTGGTTGGATATAAGCATATTATGAATGTCGCCGCTTTTGCCTAAGGTGTACACATGATTGTGTTCGCAGAATAGTAGGTACTGATGCTTAACTGAGTTGTTTAATTTTGCATCTACTAATTTTTGAAACAATTTCTCCTGATACTCCCACCCATCTTTGTAGGGAATTAATCCTATGTCTTGAAATATAACCTTGCTTGCCATTGAGTTTTTTATAAAACGTGCTTCTCTGCATGATAAGATGATCTAACTAAAGGACCACTCTCTACAAATCTAAATCCTTTTTCGAGTCCAATAGATTTATATCTAGCAAATTGCTGAGGTGTTACAAATTCATGTACGGGCTCGTGCTGTCGTGTAGGTTGCAAATATTGACCAATTGTCAAAACCTCACATTTTACCTCTAAAAGGTCATCCATAGTTTGTAATATTTCATCCTCAGTTTCTCCTAGCCCTACCATAAGTCCTGATTTAGTTCTTACCTTGCCACTGTTTGCTACAATGCTAATTGTTTTCAGGCTTGTTTCGTATTTAGCTTTACTTCTGATTTGTGGAGTAAGCCGTCTTACAGTCTCAATGTTGTGAGATATAATATTGGGGGAGGCTTCAATGACTTTATCTATCAACTCTTCTTTTCCATTAAAATCAGGAATAAGAGTCTCTATTGTTGTGTTAGGATTTTTCTCTTTAATTTTTCTAATTGTAAATTGCCAAAACCCAGCGCCACCATCTTTCAAGTCATCCCTATCAACACTCGTGATAACGCAATGCTTAAGGTTCATTTTGCTGATTGTTTCGGCAAGTCTGTCGGGCTCATCCCAGTCTAAGGAGTGAGGTCGTCCATATATTGTGGCGCAAAATTTGCACTTCCTTGTGCAGATGTCACCCATAATCATAAATGTTGCTGTACCTATTCCCCAACATTCTGCCAAATTAGGACATTTGCCATCTACGCATATGGTATGTAAACTCTTTTTTTCTATTAAATCTTTTATGTCGAGATACTTCTTTCCTTGAGGGAGTGAAGTCTTGAGCCAGTCTGGCTTTCTTTGCATTGTTGTAATTTTTAAATTGAATGTTATTAACAGTACAAAAATATAACATTCTTTGAAATATGATTAATTATTGACGATAAATGTTGACAAGATGTGTGTGTAACGAAATTTAAATAATTACAATTCTGTTTGTTTGATCAAAACCTATATCTTTGTTCTCAAAATAAATCAACTTAAACAAATTGGATTTTAAACTATTACATAACGATCCCAACTCAAATGCTCGTGCTGGACTTATAACCACAGACCATGGGCAAATTGAAACTCCAATCTTTATGCCCGTTGGCACTGTTGGCAGTGTTAAAGCGGTTCATATGACAGAGCTTGAAACAGATATAGAAGCTCAAATAATTCTTGGAAATACATATCATCTTTATTTGCGTCCTGGTATAGAAACAATTAGGGGTGCTGGAGGACTTCACAAATTCAATAGTTGGAATAAGCCAATTTTGACTGATAGTGGTGGTTTTCAGGTGTTTTCGCTTTCGGATAATAGGAAACTAACCGAAAAGGGGGCTGAGTTTAGATCTCATATCGATGGCTCAAAGCATATGTTTACTCCCGAAAACGTAATGGATATTCAGAGAGTTATCGGTGCAGACATCATTATGGCTTTTGATGAGTGCCCTCCTGGTGACTCTGAGTATGAATATGCGAAAAAATCTTTAGGGCTAACCGAAAGGTGGCTCGATAGATGCATAAAGAGATTTAAGGAAACCGACCCACTATATGGTTATAATCAAACACTGTTCCCAATTGTTCAGGGTGCAGCATATCCCGATTTGCGACGAAGAGCAGCTGAAAATGTGGCAAGCAAAGAGGCAGATGGCAATGCTATCGGGGGGCTTGCCGTTGGTGAGCCTACCGAGGTGATGTATGAAATGATTGAGGTGGTTAATGAAATACTCCCCAAAGACAAACCTAGATATCTTATGGGAGTGGGTACACCTGCTAATTTGCTTGAAGCCATAGAGCGCGGAGTTGATATGTTTGATTGCATTATGCCTACTCGCAATGGTCGCAATGGGCAGATATTTACCAAAAATGGGATTATGAATATGCGTAACGAACGATGGAAGAATGATTACTCGCCCATAGAAGAAGATGGGGCTTCGTTTGTTGATACGTTATATAGCAAAGCCTATTTGCGTCATCTTATCAATGTAAATGAAATATTAGGATTGCAGATAGCATCAATTCATAATCTAGCATTTTATCTATGGTTGGTCAAAGAGGCTAGAAAGCATATTATTGCAGGAGACTTTTCCACATGGAAGCCTCAAATGATTGAACAAGTAAGCAGACGTCTGTAAAATAATAATTACATAGCATAAAATGAATAACAAGAAAGCAATTACTAAAATAGACTGGTATATCATAAAGAAGTTCTTAGGCACTTTCGTGTTTATGATTGCTCTCATTTTGTCAATATCGGTGGTGTTTGACATCAACGAGAAGATTGATAAGTTTATGAGTAATAGCGCACCTTTGAAAGCTATTGTAGTTGACTATTATCTCAACTTTATACCCTATTATGCTAATCTGTTTAGCCCCCTATTCATCTTTATTGCTGTAATATTCTTCACCTCAAAATTGGCTTCCAACTCCGAGATAATAGCCATCTTGTCAAATGGGATTAGCTTTAAGCGAATGTTGCGACCTTATATGATTTCGGCTGCAATAATTGCTTTGTTCTCATTTGTGATGAGTGGATATGTGATTCCGCCAGCAAATAAAACGAGGATTGAATTTGAACAAACATACGTAAATCCTGATAGAAAGAAAACTGGTGAACGCGACATACAGTTCAAGGTTTCAAAGAATACGAATATATATTTTAGAAACTTTGATATGCTTAGTAATACGGGCTATGAGTTTTCTATTGACCATTTCGATGGGCAAGACCTCGTGTCGAGACTAACGGCTCGATCCATTGTTTACGATTCTCTGTATCACTGGACAATCAAGGACTATTCCATTAGAGACTTTGATGGACTAAAGGAAACTGTTTCGTCAGGCACTTCTATTGACACAATAATACAGATTGTTCCTAATGATTTTGTTGTTGCAAAGTATGACCAACAAATGATGTCTAATCCCCAATTGAAAAAACATGTGAAAAGTCAAAAAGATAGGGGTTTGGGCAATATTCAGGCTTTTCAAATTGAGTATCACTCTCGATTTGCTTCGGTTTTCTCGGCGTTCATACTCACTATAATTGGAGCTTCGTTATCCGCTCGAAAAGTTAAAGGAGGTATGGGATTAAACATCGGTATTGGTCTTGTTCTAAGCATGGCCTACATTCTGTTTATGACAGTCAGCTCATCCTTTGCAGTTAATGGAGCAATGAGCCCTTTTGTTGCAGCATGGATTCCTAATATTGTATTTGTTTTTATAGCTTTCTTTCTTTACAAGAGAGCACCAAATTAATTTGAATCTCTCATGTATGTTTCGTGCATGGGGCATGTTTCGTATTAAACCAAAATAGTTATGAAGAAGAACGCATTGTCGCTATTAGCACTAATTATTGCTTTTGGGCTAGCAGCCCAAGATAAATATCCAACAATTGTGATAGAGACCAATTTTGGAACAATGAAAGCAAAACTCTATGATGATACACCAAATCACAGCAGTCACTTTGTTAAGTTAATAAATCAAGGCTATTTTGATGGCACTCTTTTCCATCGTGTGTTAAAAGAGTTCATGATACAGGGTGGGGCACAAGATTCTAAAAATGCTCCTGCTGGTGCGCAAATTGGTGGTGGTAGAACAGATATGGACATAATGCCAGAATTTAAGGATCATCATTTCCATAAGAAGGGGGCGCTTGCAGCTCCAAGAAGGAATGATGATGTGAACCCACAAAAAAAATCAGATGGTTCGCAGTTTTTTATTGTTCATGGCAAAGTGCTCACCGAGGGGCGAATAGATACACTTGAAAGGGCTGTGAATGTTCCAATAAAGAATAAGATTATCAAAGAGCACTATTCGCCATATCGTGAAAGATTGGATGAGTTGAAAGCTTCAGACGCAAGTGCTTTTAATGCACTGCTCGATTCGGTTCTCAATGTAGTGGATTCGCTTTATGAGGCAGCTCCAGGCAAATTTTTCTTTCGTGAGGATATGCGAGAAGCCTACACCACAATTGGGGGCGCCAGACACTTGGATGACGAATATACAGTGTTTGGAGAAGTGTTTGAAGGGCTTGATGTGATTGACAAAATAGCAAATCTTGAAATAGATGTCAATGAAAGGCCCACAACTGATGCCAAAATAATTAGAATATTCACAGAATAGAATATAGTAGTCGTATGAATATAAGCAATATTGAAAATATAGAGTTATGCTATCTCACACTTGATGACTTTGAGGAGCTCAAGGAGATGATGATTGACATATATGGAGATATCCCCAATGCATATTGGAGAAAAGATCAATTAAAGAAACTGATATCTATTTTTCCTGAGGGGCAAGCAATTATCAAAGTTAATGGAAAAATAGCTGCATGTGCTTTGTCTATAATTGTAGATTATAAGAAGTATGGCGATAAGCATACGTATAAAAAAATAACGGGTAACGAAACATTCAGCACCCACGATCCCAAAGGCGATGTGCTTTATGGTATTGAAGTGTTTACCAGTAAGCATTATAGAGGGTTGCGCCTAGGCAGGCGACTATATGATTATAGAAAAGAGCTTTGCGAGAGGCTCAATCTTAAGTCTATTATCTTTGGCGGGCGGATGCCCAACTATCACAACTATGCTGATGAGATGTCGCCTCGCGAATATATTAGACGAGTTAGAGTTAAGGAGATTGACGACCCTGTTCTTAATTTTCAAGTTTCAAACAACTTTCAAGCAGTACGAATATTGCGAGGCTATCTCAAAGGAGATGAAGAGTCGGGCGAATATGCAGTGCTGATGCGTTGGAACAATATATATTATGAAGAGCCAACAGATGAAGCTAGCGTTCAGAAGCGTATTGTGAGGCTTGGGCTTATTCAGTGGCAAATGCGAACATTTAGAGACTTGGACGATTTAATTCAGCATGCTGAGTTTTTTGTTGATGCAGTTTCGGGCTATCAAGCAGACTTTGCATTGTTTCCCGAATTCTTCAATGCACCTTTAATGGCAAAGTATAACCACTTGTCAGAAGCAAATGCAATTCGTGAGCTGGCTAAGTATACTGAGGCAATTTCTTCTCGAATGACGGAGCTGGCTATCACTTACAATATTAATATTATCACTGGCAGCATGCCCGAAGTAAGAGATGGAAGTCTATATAATGTTGGCTATTTGTGTCATCGTGATGGTAGTGTAGATAAATACGAAAAAATACATGTAACACCCGATGAGGCAAGGGTGTGGGGTATGCAAGGTGGCAACACTCTTAAGACCTTTGATACCGATTGTGGCAAGATAGGTGTATTGATATGTTATGATGTTGAGTTTCCAGAGCTTTCTCGATTGTTGGCTGATGACGGAATGGATATTCTGTTTGTTCCTTTCCTCACCGACACCCAAAATGGATACTCTAGAGTTAGCCACTGTGCTCAAGCTAGGGCTATAGAGAATGAGTGTTATGTAGCCATCGCAGGTTGTGTTGGCAATCTTCCTAAAGTTCACAATATGGATATTCAGTATGCACAGTCGAAAGTGTTCACGCCTTGTGACTTTTCATTCCCCACCGATGGGGTGAAAGCTGAGGCAACACCCAACACCGAGATGATATTGATAGGCGACGTGGACTTGGATTTGCTTAGAGAGCTAAACCAATTTGGAAGTGTTCGCAATATGCGTGATAGGCGAAAAGATGTTTTCAACCTCAAGAGAGTGTAGCCATGGCTCACTATCTCCTCTAATCATTCACAATATGGTCTCCTTTTGGTGAGATGTGTGGAACCGATATTAAAGCAACTAATATCAGAATAGAAAATATTGTCATACCCCAATATATATGGTGCATAGAGTTGTTTATAGCTATTCTCAAAAACTCTTTTGATTGTTGAGGTAGAGTGGGGTCGTGAAGTGTTTTTATCAAGTCGGTGATGTCACCCGGAATTGATGCAGGTGCATTTTTTAGTTGAATCATCATCGAATTATTAAAAATGGCACCAATTATAGCTGCTCCCAAGCTTTGCCCTAGGTTGCGCGCAAATATATTGGAACTAGTAACAACACCCCTTTGCTGCCACCCAACTAGCGATTGAATACCCACCAATGCGGGTGTTGACAGCAAACCAAAACCTGCTCCAATCATTATTTGATTAATTACTAATAGATATATCGGTTGAGGATGGGGGATAAACAGAAATCCGATTGTAGCAATAAGTAGAACTACGGTTCCTATAATTGATGTCTCTCTAAACCCTATTTTCATATAAACACGGGCCGACAATGCCGATGCCGTGGGCCAGCCTATACTCATGCTAGCTAAAATAAATCCTGAAGCAATAGCACCCAGTCCAAGTGATGCTTGAGCAAATGTGGGCAAAAATGTTTCGGGTCCCATCATCACAATTCCCATTCCTGCCATTGCAAGATTGGTGAATGCAAATGTGCGGTTTCGCCACAGCCAAGCTGGCATAATTGCATTTTGTGATTTCCTCTCGGTTCGATAGGTCATAACTGCTAGTATCAACACAATTATAAGAATACCAATACTATTAACGGAGGTCCAACTCCAACTTTGCCCTCCCTCCAATACAAATACAAAAAATAGCCCCAAGGTTGCCATAATTAGTAATGCACCTTTGTAGTCAATAGATGGAATAACGGCTTGTTTGTTTTCTTTAAAAAAGCGTAGAAGTAGATATATCGACAAGGCACCTATTGGTAGATTAATCAAGAATATCCATCTCCAGTCGGCATATTCTGCCAATGCTCCACCCAATGCAGGACCCACAATGGCGCTAATGCCCCATATGCTAGATAGATATCCTTGCACCTTTCCTCTCTCCTCAAGTGTGTAGATGTCGCCCGCAATTGTGTTTACTGTTGCCATTATCGAGCCAGCTCCCAGTCCTTGCAATCCTCTAAATGCAATTAGCGAACCAATATTCCAAGCCGTGGCGCATGTTGCAGACCCTATTAGGAATAATATTATTCCAAAAATGAGAATCTTTTTTCTACCAAATATATCTGTAAACTTTCCATACAATGGGATTGTAACTGTTTGTGCTAAAAGATATATTGAAAACACCCACGAAAACTTGCTAAATCCGCCCAGGTCGGATACTATGTGTGGAATTGCCGTTGATACAATTGTTGAATCCATTGCTGCCAGCATCATTGTCATCATCAATGCTGCCAACACCCATCTTCTCTTATCTTTATCTGATTTACTTAATACTTTTTGCGATGTCATAACCTAAACTTTGCCTATCGGCATTTTTGCTGTGATATAAGAATCTGCAAAATTAATAACTTCGGGCATAAAAGCATTAAATTTATCTCTAATAATTGATTCGTTCTCTTTGAGGAACTCTATACTGAGCTCGGGGTTTATGGCACTCGATTTCTTTTCCGACATAATTCGTAGTGAGTCTTCGAGACCATCGAAAGTGCTATATTTTTTGAGTCTATTGGTGGTAATGAAGTGGAAAATAAAGCTTTTTACTCTTTCAGGAAGATTTCTGTAATTAACAATGCTAGCAATGTAAAACTCTCTGGCAAGGCTGTCGAGGCTTTTGTGGGGACTGTATCTGTCGAAGTCGGTGGCAAGACAAAAGTCGTAATAGATGTCAGCCATGATGCCCGAATATCGCCCAAAGGTGGAGCGAAGAACGTCAACCGTTTCACAAAATATGGGATGATTGTCTGTGAAGGTATCAATTTCGCGGTGCATCATTATGCCTGTTCGAAATGGTTCAGGATAATCTTGGTATGCTTTGCCTCTTACAAAGTCTCCAAAGAAGTTGCCCAGCTGAAGCTTGTGATCGTCGCCAGATAGATATATATGTGCTAGATAATTCAATAGGTATAAGCTGATTGTGAATATATTGAACAACCCCATCTCGGGTTTGGAGACAGGGTTGAGAAATAGCTTGTGATAATTAAAATTCCGATTTTAATTGTTCAATCCACTTATCAATTCTTTCTTCTGTTAGGTCGTGCTCGTTGTCGTCATCAAGAGGCAAGCCAACAAACACATCGTCAACCAATGCACGCGAATAGTCGTATTGATATCCTTCGTTTGCCACTTTGCCTATTATTTTGCAGTCTTGCTCGGCAATTGCTTCGTATAAAATGCCCATAGCATCCACAAATGAATCGGGATATATAAATGCATCGCCAAGTCCAAATAGAGCAATTGTTTTTCCAGATAAGTCAAGTTTCACGAATCTATTGAAAAAATCTGCCCAGTCATCCTGCAGGTCTTTGACGCCCCAGGTGGAAACTCCCAAAATTAGTATATCGTGTGATAGGAAGGCAGATTCGTCGCCATCATACACATCAATAATAGTAGGAGAATAATCCGATAGCTTTTCGGCAATTGTATCGGCTGCATTCTTTGTGTTCTCTGTGCTCGAGCCGTATATTATTGCGATTGATTTCATTATAAGTTTATTTTTATTAAATGATTATTACTTTTCATATTGATGAACATACGAAAATGATAATAGTTTAAAGATGCGATGATTTTGTATTGCTATTTTATATTCACGGTAGATTGATGAATAATGTGATTGTTAAATCAATTTCACAGTTAGCTTTTTTCTGAGTGTGAATTATGTTTAAATTTCGAGGGTTTGTTTGTTGTTTTTCCCTTAACTTGTTGATGTGTAGGTTGATGAGTGGGTGTTTGTTGTTTTGGCGATTTTCTAATCCGTCTTTCGTCATTTGACGATAGGCTTTTTTTGATGAAAAAGTGAGATTTAGCTTCTGTTTATCCGAGCATTTTGTTGTAAAACTAGATAAAAATATCGATTTAATGTTGATTAACTATGAAAATGTGCTGTTTATGTTAATTTGGTTAGCAATTGTGGTGCTCAAAAGTTCTTCTACATTTGACGATAGGCGGATTTTGTTTGAAATGTGCTTATCGTCAAATGACGATAGGCAAAAAGGGTCATTTTTGCGTATGTCAAAATGTCTTGATTGGCTGTTTTTCTCCACAGGTGCTAAAAATAACTAACAAGACTGGCGGTATCGGGTGTAAATATGGTTAAATAATGTTGTGCGAAGAGGCTTTTCGTGCCTAAATAGTTCGTCGTCAAAGCATTTTTTGCGCAATATGGCGCTAAAAATCCTATCGTCAAATGATGATAGGCGCCCAATGGTCAACATATCTCTATCGTCAAATGATTTTAGAGTGAATATTGATGCTTGGTGTCTCTAAATAGTATTCATCAATGATTCTGTTTTTGTCAATGTTGATTTGTTCGGCAACATTGAGTTTTATATCAATAAACAGCGTGGGAATGTAGCTAACAAAAATCCAATATTTTTTGGAAATGATTGTGTATTAGGCAATAATTCCATAATTTTGTTTTGATTTACCTACTCAAATTGATTATGTCTTCTGAAATGATAAAAGCTACCATATTGTGGGCTGATGATGAGATAGATTTACTAAAACCTTATATTCTCTTTTTGAAAGAGAAGGGATATGACGTTGTTGGTGTCAACAATGGGCTTGAGGCTATTGATAGATGCTTTGAGGAATCTTTTGATATCGTTTTTTTAGATGAACATATGCCTGGTATATCTGGTCTACAAGCGCTAACAGAGATAAATAAGTCTTTTCCCGATTTGCCCATTATTATGATTACGAAAAGTGAAGATGAGGGAATTATGGAGAAGGCTATTGGCAACAAAATTGCCGACTATCTAATCAAGCCCGTTAATCCACATCAGATTTTGCTTGCTATCAAGAAGGTTTTGGATAGGAAGGAGATAATTGTTGAGAAAAATGTTGAGAATTATAGTCACCAGTTTTCTATTCTTGGGGATAGGATAAGCAATAGTGATAGCGCATCGGAATGGGCGTTGCTCTACAAAGAGCTGATCTCTTGGGAGCTTAGATTTGCCAACTCGTCAAATCCTATGAATGAGGTGTTGCAGATGCAAAAGCAGGATGCTAACATCAGATTTGCAAGATATATTAAAAGCAATTATAGCTCATGGTTTGATGATAACTGCAAGGAGGCTCCTGTGCTGAGCCATCAGATATTTAATAAAATGGTTTTTCCTGAGATTGATGATGGTAATAAGGTGTTTGTGTTGTTGGTAGATAATTTCAGGCTTGATCAGTGGATGTCTATCAAAAAAAACTTGCTCGATTACTTTTCTATAAAAGAAGACTATTATTATAGTATGCTGCCCACTGCAACGCAGTATGCAAGAAATTCAATTTTTGCGGGTAAGTTACCAGCTGACATTGAGCAACAACATCCTCATCTTTGGCGAGATGAGAGTAGCGACGAGGGCAAAAACTTATCAGAAGAGGAGCTTTTTAGGTATCAACTTCAGGACTATTCGAGAGATGAATCTTTTTCATATCATAAGATAAACAGCAATGCCGAGGGTGAGAGGTTGTTGTCGGATTTTAATTTATTAGAGAAAAACGATTTAAATATCGTCGTTTACAACTTTATAGATATACTTTCGCATGCCAAAAGTGAGCAAAAGATGCTTCAAGAGCTTGTGCCAAACGATGCAGCATATAGATCGCTCACAAGCACCTGGTTTGAGCACTCTCCTCTGTTTTCCTTGCTCAAGATGATTGCATCTAAGGGGTATAAGGCAATTTTTACGACTGACCATGGAACAATACGTGTGAAAAATCCGTTGAAGGTGATTGCAGACAAGAGCGTGAACACAAATCCACGATACAAAGTAGGACGAAATATGACATATGAGTCTAAAAAGGTGTTTGAGATAGTTGAGCCAAAAAGCGTTGGCTTGCCTTCGCCCAATTTAAGCTCTAGATATATTTTTGCACTGAATGACAACTTTTTTACTTATCCCAACAACTTTAATAATTATGTTTCGTTCTACGATAATAGTTATCAACACGGTGGTGTGTCGCTGGAGGAGATGATTGTGCCTTTTGCAATATTGTCTCCCAAATAATTTATATAAAACAGATATTATAACAATCAACTAGAGATTAATGAAGATAGAGATAAATAAACTTGAAGATATACACAATGCCGCAAAGCTCTTTGTGAAGCACATGGGTGATAATAAAGTGTTTGCCTTTTATGGATCTATGGGTGTTGGCAAAACCACATTTGTGAAGGCTATTTGTGAAGAGCTTGGTGTGGAAGAGACCATCACGAGCCCAACTTTTGCTATAGTAAATGAATATAAATCAGAGAATGTTGGGGCTATATTTCATTTTGATTTTTATAGAATTAATAAACTAGAGGAGGCGTTTGACTTTGGCTATGAGGACTATTTCTATAGTGGCAATATCTGTTTTATAGAGTGGCCCGAGCTTGTGGAGCCAATTTTGCCTGAGGATATTGTGGAAGTTGTGATATCGGAAATGGATAATGGGCAACGTGTGGTGGAACTGAAGTCCAATTAATTAAACTTTATATACCTTTGTCAATCATAAGATGATAATTGAAATTAAGAGAGAGGGTCAACATAAATGAAGAAACTTGTCATAGCGCTATTATTAACTATATCATTTTCTGTTTTTTCGCAAGTCAACACCAATAGGGTGATGATTATTGGAAGAAATGCAATGTACTTTGAAGATTATGTAGTTGCAATTCAATATTTTAATCAGGTGATTTCTGCTAAGCCACACCTTGCCGAACCATATTATTTTAGAGCTATGGCTAAGTTTATGCTTGAAGACTTTAAGGGGGCAGAGGAGGATGCGAATAAATGTCTTGATAGAAACCCATATTACACAGCGGCTTATCAACTGCGGGGTGCTGCGCGGCAAAATCAAGATAACTTTGAGATGGCTGCAGCCGACTATCAACGCAGTCTCGAGTTTTTTCCTGAAGATAGATTGACCCTTATTAATATGGGTATCGTGAATATGGAGATGAAGGATTATGAGATTGCCGAAAAGTTCTTCGAGGTTCTTGTTAGGCGATATCCAGACTATATCCCCGGTTATCTGACTAGGGCGCAATTGCATCTCGAAAAGAAGGATACGATTAGTGCTTTGTCTGATTATGACTTAGCTATCGAAAAAGATCCCTACACTTCTCATTCGTTTGCTGCGCGGGGTTTGCTCTATTTTCAACAACACAAATATGAAGATGCACTTGCCGATTTAGATGAAGCAATAAAGATTGACCCTTATTATACAGGAAATTATATTAATCGTGGACTCATAAAGTATAACCTAAACGATCTTCGTGGAGCTATGACGGACTACGATAGGGTAATTGAATCTGACAACAATAATCTTATTGCTCGATTTAATCGTGGTTTGCTTAGGGCTCAAGTGGCTGATAATAATAGGGCTATTGAGGACTTTAATAAGGTGTTGGAGCTGGAGCCCGAGAATGATATGGCTTATCTTAACCGTGCAATATTGAGTGCGGAGATTGGTGACAATGTGGGAGCTATAAAGGATTTGGACTTTGTTTTGGAGCGACATCCCGACTTCTTCTCTGGATACTATATGCGTTCGGAAATGAAGAGGCAGCTTAATGATTTGCGAGGTGCTGAGGATGATTATAATATTGCACGCCGTGAAGAGGCAAAAGCAAAACAGAGAGCAACTGCCGAGCCCGTTGATGGCAGGAAGCGGGAGGATGATTCGTCTGGAAAATACACACGAGAGGAGACTGACAAAGATCTTGATAAGTTCAACCTATTGGTGGTGGCTGATAAGGAATCTAGCGAGAAAGAGCGTGGCAAATATCAAAGTGAATCGCGAGGTAGAGTGCAAGATTTGCGTGCTCGCATTGAATTAGAGCCAAGGTTTGTTCTCACATATTATGATAAAGGATTCGAAATTAATCGACCAGTATATTTCTCGGAGTCGCTTGATAGGGCAAATCATACGCTGGCTTTGAATTGGAAGCTGAAAGCTGTTAACAATGAGGCTCCACTTAATGAGTTGCAGGTGCAAACTCACTTCCGCTCGATAGATAACTTCTCGATGTTGATGGATAAAAACCCAGATGATGCAAAACTATATCTAGGAAGGGCAATTGACTTTATGCTGGTTCAAGATTTTGAAAGTGCATTGGTGGATATTGATAGGGCTATTGAGCTCGATGCAAATATGCCTCAGCCATACTTTATTAAGGCGGTGATATTATCTAAGCAGCTTGAGCTTGATCCTTCTTCGTTATTGAGTAGAACTGAAACTCGTGAGGAGGCTCCATCCAGCACTGCCATAATTGACCCTGTGACTGGGTTGCCTCGTAAGACTCAAATAAAGGTCCAAGAAGTTTCTACAAAATCTTTGCGCAATGATGCCGTATTAAAATTATATGAGAAGGTAATCGAATTAGATTCGGACTTTATTTTTGCTTATTATAATATGGGTGAAATTTTTTATAGCGAAAAAGACTTTAGGGCTGCTATCGATATCTACACAAGTGCTATAAAGCTTGAGCCACAGTTTGCAGAGGCTTATTTCAATCGTGCCATTGCGCGACTATCGATTGGTGATACGCAAAGCGGTATCGATGATCTTCGCAAAGCTGGTGAGCTTGGTATTGTTGAATCGTACAGTATTTTAAAGAGAATGCAGAACTAGCTAATTGGCGTTTGCTGTTAGAGATTAGTCAAAAAATAATTACCTTTGCACTCTATTTCAATAATTTATAAGAAAAAGGATAATACAAATATATGAGAATCGAAAATATACTTCAAGAGGCTATCATCAAAGCTATCAAAGAACTTTATGGTGCAGATATTGATGTTTCGCAAATAACACTTCAGAATACTAAAAAGGATTTTAAGGGGCATTATACCTTGGTTACATTTCCATTGTTGAGGATTTCTAAAAAGAATCCTGAGCAAACTTCGCAAGAGATTGGTGAGTATCTGGCTAAGAATAATCCAGAAATAGTGATCGACTTCAATGTCATCAAAGGTTTCCTTAATCTTTCTATTGCATCTTCGGTATGGGTGGATATGTTGCAACATATTGATGATAACCCTGAATATGGATTTGTGCCCGTTGAGGATGATGCACCATTGTTTATGGTTGAGTATTCGTCGCCCAACACCAACAAGCCTCTTCACTTGGGGCATGTTAGAAATATATTGTTGGGACACTCACTTAGCGAGGTGCTGAAGGCTAATGGCAAACGAGTGGTTAAAACCAATATAGTTAACGACCGAGGCATACACATTTGCAAATCGATGCTTGCTTGGCAAAAGTGGGGCGAAGGTGCAACACCCGAATCAACTGGCAAAAAGGGAGACCACTTGATTGGTGATTTCTATGTGCTGTTTGATAAGAAATATAAGGAAGAGCAAAAATCACTTCAAGAGAATCAGAATCTTTCGGCAGAGGAGGCTGAGAGCCAATCTCCTCTAATGGCTGAGGCACGTGAAATGCTTCGTAACTGGGAGGCTGGTGATGAGGCTACGGTGGAACTTTGGAGGAAGATGAACAATTGGGTGTATGCTGGATTTGACGAAACTTATGACGAAATGGGTGTATCTTTTGATAAGATATACTATGAGTCGGATACTTACATTGCTGGTCGTGACGAGGTGCTACAGGGATTGGAGAAAGGCTTGTTTTATAAGCAAGATGATGGCTCCATTTGGGCTGATTTGTCTGCTGTAAATCTTGACGACAAGCTATTGCTTCGTAGTGATGGCACTTCGGTGTATATGACACAAGATATTGGTACTGCCAAAATGAGATTTGATGATTACCCTATCAACACAATGATATATGTGGTGGGTAATGAGCAAAACCATCACTTCCAGGTGTTGTCAAACTTGTTGGATATGCTAGGCTATGACTTTGGAAAAGGTTTGGTTCACTTCTCATATGGTATGGTTGAATTGCCTCATGGTAAGATGAAGTCAAGGGAAGGAACGGTTGTAGATGCTGATGATTTGATGGCTGAGATGGTCAACACGGCACTAACAACCTCTCAGGAGTTGGGCAAACTTGATGGCGTGTCGGAAGCTGAGGCACACGATATTGCTAAAATGGTGGGGCATGGTGCTCTAAAATATTTTATCCTGAAGGTTGATCCCAAGAAGAATATGACTTTCAACCCTGAGGAGTCTATCGATTTCAATGGAAACACAGGTCCTTTCATTCAATATACTCATGCACGTATTCAGTCTATTCTGCGTCGTGCTGCCGATCAGGGCATTGATATTGATAGTAAGCTTGACACATCTGTTGCTATTTCTGAAAAGGAGGAGGGATTGGTGCAATTGCTAGCCGATTTCGATTCGGTAGTTAAGCAAGCCGCAACAGAATACAATGTGTCGTTGATTGGAAACTATGTTTATGACTTAGTGAAAGAGTACAATCAGTTTTATCACGAGTTCCAAATTCTTCGTGAGGAGGATGAAAAGAAAAAAGCATTCCGCATTTCACTTTCAAAAAACACTGCCTTGATAATTAAGCGAGGCATGAAGTTGTTTGGTATTGATGTGCCAGATAGAATGTAACTACGATATCATATTTTTATATACAAAACTCCCGCCTCATCTGTATGTCGGGAGTTTTTTTATACCATCGTATTGCAATCAATCCTCCTTAATTCCAAATATTACGCCAATATTGGGAGTTGTAGTCCTGATATTACGCCAAATTGTGTAGTTGAAGGGGTGGAAACAGTATTTAATAATCTATTGAATAAGTTGTTGGGGGGAATAAAAAAGAGAAGCGGAGAAAGTCCAACAGTCTTTTCCGCTTCAAGTAGTAGCCCGGCCGAGAATCGAACTCGGATCTAAAGTTTAGGAAACTTCTATTCTATCCATTGAACTACCAGGCCCCTTCTCAATAATAGATGTCTATTTGTGTTGCAAATGTAGTCTAATTTTAGAAAATATCAAACATGTTAATTATTAAAACTCTGTTGACAATAAGACTAACTTCTTAAGTGTGAACTTAAAAATTGAATCTAAAACGTAGCCACATGATTTGTAATTTGCTGCAAATCAAGGATAGACAACACATATCAAACCTTTTCTATTATAAACTGTTTATATTTGAAAGAATAATTAAATCATAAAATCAAATCGACTATAATGAGTAAAATTGCAATATTGTATGGTAGCTCGGGTGGAAACACCGAGATGGTAGCAAAGAGCATAGCCGATCTTTTTGACGGAGATGCCGACCTTTTCAACGTAGAGGATGTTAGCCTGAATGAAATAAAATCTTATAAGTATTTAATCTTAGGCGCCTCCACAACAGGAATAGGTGATTTACAAGATGATTGGGATAGTTTCTTACCCTCCTTTTCGAAGGCTGACCTGTCTGACAAGACTGTTGCTATTTTTGCTTTGGGCGATAGCGCTTCATATTCAAGTAGCTTTGCCGAAGCCATGATTGTGATTTACGATGCTATCGTTGATAAAACTAATATTGTGGGCTCGGTTGCCGATGAGGGATACACCTACGACGACACAATGGCTATAGTAGATGGTAGATTTGTGGGCTTGCCGATAGATGAAGATAATGAATATGACAAGACCGATGATAGAATTGGTGCATGGGTAGAAGAACTTAAGAAAGTGTTTGTTTAATCACCGTTTGAATGCTATTTGAATAGGGATTAAACTGGCACATAATTTATATATTAAGAGTTTATAAAATGTGATGGGCTAGGTCAGCAATGATCTAGCCTTTTTTCATTTATTGCATTTGTTTTGTGTAGTTTAGAGAATTATATTACTTTCGTTTATTAAATATAAAATCTAAAACAGATATGCAACAAATGCCAGTTTTTCGTTTGTTAGTAGCTGCTCTGCTATTAATAAGCAGCAATTTTGCTGTAAATGCACAGAAAAAAGTACTAGACCATTCGGTTTACGATGGTTGGAAGAGTCTTACTAATACAAGCATCAGCGATGATGGAAAAATGTCAGCTTCATTGATTAGTCCGCAAGAGGGTGATACCACATTGATTATTAGGAATAATTTGACAAGCAAAGAGTTGAAAATCGAGCGAGTTAATAGATATTCGATGTCGCCTGACGGGAAATATACTGTGGCTTTGTTGAAAGCACCGTTTGCAGAGAGACGACAAGCAAGAATAGACAAAAAGAAACCAGATGATGCCCCTAAAGATTCATTGGTGATTGTGGATAACTCAAAATTTTCAATCGAAAAGATAGCTAATGTGAAATCCTTCAAGGCGCCCCGTGAAATAGCTAAACATATTGCTTACACCATCGAATTTCCAAAGGACACTACTAAGAAATCAAAAGCAAAGCAAAGTGATTTGCTCATTGTGCGAAATCTAGAAAATGGAAAAGAGGATACAATAAGAAACACTCAGCAATCTCTATTCAATAGATATGGAAACTCTTTAGCAGCCACCATTGTGCCCGATAAGAATGATTCTACTGATACGAAAAGAGTAATCTTTTATGACTTAATTGCAAATAAGATACAAGATATTTCAAACGATAGTTTGGAGTACAAAAGTCTATCATTTGATGAGGCGGGTAGGCAACTGGTTTATATTGCTACAGGTGACACATCCAAGATTGAACAAAAGTCGTTTGATGTTCGCTACTTTAAAATTGGTGCAGACTCGGCAGAGGTAATTGCTCAAAAAGATGTAAACGGACTTCCCAATGGTTGGATTTTTACTGACAATGCTTCACCATATTTCAGCAAAAGTGGAAATAGGATAATTATTGGTTCTGCACCAAAGAGAGCACCAAAGGATACCACCATTGTTGACTTTGAAATGGCTACGCTGGATGTTTGGAGTTGGAACGACCCTGTTGTGCAGCCTCAACAACTAGTGGAGCTAAGGCGACAACTCAATAAAACATACACTGGTGTTATCAATCCAAACCAGCCAAATCAATATAAATTGATTGCAGACATTGACATGCCCTATTGCAATATATCAAATGAGAATGATGGACGATTTGCATTGCTTTATTCTGATTTGCCTTATTTAATAGAGACTCAGTGGGATATCTCTGCAAAGTATGATGTGTGGGTATATGATTTTCAAAAAGATAAACTAACTAAAATAGAAAGTCCTTTAAGAGGGCGCCCAATGTTGTCGGCAAATGGTGATTTCGTTATTTGGTGGGATGGTAATGGGCAGGATTGGTATGCACATGATAATCTTTCAGGTAATATCGTTAATTTGACAAAAGATATTGGCGTAAACTTTTGGAACGAAAAGAATGACACACCCTCTCTTCCTGGTTCTTATGGTATAGCTTCGTGGGCAGATGGTGACAAGCATCTGTTTCTGTATGATGCGTTTGATATTTGGAAAGTAGACCCAAAGGGAGTTGAAAAAGCAGTGAATATAACTCAAGGTGCAGGTAGAGCAGATTCTATCACATTTAGATATATAAATACTGATAGAGATAAACGTTTTATTGAGCCAAAAGATGTCTTGCTTCTTTCGGCATTTGATAATGTAAGTAAAGAGAAAGGATATTACACATTAAAGCAAAAGGGGCGCAAACCTCTTGATAAGCGTGTAGTTGATAAATACAATTTCACAGGACTGGTAAAAGCAAAAGATGCAGATTCCTACCTTTTTCAGAAGAGTAATTTTAGCACCTCGCCCGATTTGTATTTTACTAACAACTTGTGGAAAAGCGATACAAAACTAACAGATATAAACCCACAAATGAGAGATTGTAATTGGGGAACTGCCGAAATGTTTAATTGGACATCCTTTGATGATGTTCCTCTTCAAGGTATTGTTTATAAGCCTGAAGACTTTGATGCATCAAAAAAATATCCTGTGATGATATATTTTTATGAACAGCATTCCGACAACTTATATAATTATTTTACCCCCGCACCGAGTAGATCAACGGTGAATATACCATTTTTTGTAAGTCGTGGATATGTGGTGTTCACACCCGACATTCATTATACTGTGGGACATCCAGGTAATGATGCCTACAATGCGATTGTTTCGGGAGCCGAAGAATTAGCTAAGAACGATTGGATTGATAAAGACAATATGGCAATTCAAGGACAAAGTTGGGGTGGCTATCAAGTTGCCTATTTAGTTACTCGCACCGATATGTTTAAGGCAGCAGGCTCAGGTGCGCCAGTTTCAAATATGACAAGCGCCTATGGAGGTATTCGTTGGGAGTCGGGTAGGAGTCGTCAGTTTCAATACGAGCAAACACAGTCTCGTATTGGTGCCACAATGATGGATTCGCTTGATTTGTATATCGAAAACTCACCTATTTTCTTTGTAGATAAGGTTAACACTCCACTTCTAATCATGCACAACGATAATGATGGTGCTGTGCCATGGTATCAGGGCATAGAATACTTTATGGCGCTACGTCGTTTGCAAAAACCTGTTTGGATGCTTCAATACAATAAAGAGGCACATAATCTTATCCACCGTCGCAATGCAAAGGATTTGTCTATTCGCTTGCAGCAATTCTTTGACCATTATCTTAAGGGTGAGCCCGCACCATCGTGGATGATTGATGGGGTGCCTGCTACGGACAAAGGGAAATCGTGGGGGTATGAGGTGAAGTAGGGAAAATGAAAACATAAAACGATGTTTGATGAAGTAAGAGAGCTAACTGAATTGAAGCAAGGTTGTGGCAAAGCTTTTGAGAATATTTATATGAGATATTCTGGAAAACTCTACAACTTTATTTTGACCATCTCCAATGGCAATACTTATCTTGCCGAAGAGATGGTTCAGTCAGCTTTTGTCAAACTTTGGGAAGTTAGGGGCAATATAGATTTAACCAAATCGATACATTCTTACCTTTCGACCATAGCTCGTAATATGTTGTATAATAACTATCAACGTCAGACTGTTGAGTATGTTTACCAAGAGTTTATCCTAAAAAGTCAACCCCAAAGTAGTGAGGATGTTGAAAAAGAAATAAATTGCAAAAGCTTGGATGAGTTTGTTGATCAACTAATTGAAACACTTCCACCAGCTCGCAAGCAAATTTTTATTTTGAGACGGAGGAAGGATTTGTCAACACGCGAGATAGCTGAAATACTGGATATATCTGTAAGTACCGTTGAAACGCAATTATCCCTGGCCACTAAATATATGCGTCAAATGTTTGAGAAAAACTGGGATAAGCTTTTTATACTTTTGATGACACTGCTGTTAAATTAAGGTTAATATCCCTTTGTGTTTAGAGGAATAGCCGTACTAAAAGGTATATAAGAAAAGAGAGCGAAAAGATTAAGTAAATGACAAGAGAAGATTACATATCGATATTTGAAAAATATCTGCATAACGAAGCAAGTGATAACGACATCAAAATGCTGGTTGAGAATATTAGGAATGATGAAAAAATCAATCGTTTCTTCGAAGCTGAACTTGCAAACATGAGCGATGAAATGCCTAATGAAGTGCGTCAAAGGATATTGTTGGGAATAATGGAGCAGGCTGGCATAACTACAAATCATTCTACAAAGCGGATAGCTATTAAGCGTAAATCCTTTTTGAAGATGGTTGCTGTCTTTTTGCTCCCCATTGCCTCCGCATTGGTTATGTATATTTACACATCCTCTAATATCTCCAACGATTATGAAAATACAACGGTTACAATAACAGCTCCTAAGGGAGAAAAATCCGAAGTTGTACTTGCTGATGGAAGCAAAGTGTGGATTAACTCTGAGTCGAAAATATCGTATGACAACTACTATAACAAAAAGCTGCGAAAAGTAATCCTTGACGGTGAAGCCTATTTTGAAGTTGCTAAAGATAAGAACCGTCCCTTTATTGTGGTTGCCAATGATTTTGAGGTTGAAGCATTAGGCACCTCTTTCAACTTGAATGCGCATGGTAATGATTCTCATATATCTTCAGTATTGCTTGATGGTAAGATTAAGGTTAATGTTCTAGATAATGAGTATATTTTAAATGAGAATGAGAGATTAGTGCTACACAAAAGAGTTAATATTGTTACCAGGGATACAGTTAATGCTACCGACTTTGTTCAATGGAAAAATGGGAGTCTATATTTTAAGAACAATTCTTTTGAAGAGATAGCAAATACTTTGTCACGTACATTTAATGTTGATATCCGTTTTGCTTCCGAGGAGCTAAAAAGTGTGAGATTCACTGGCACACTTGGCAATAGCAGTGTCAAAAACTCTTTAGATATTCTATCACTTACCTCAGCAATGCGATATGAAATGGATGGTACAACTATTGAACTCAATATTAGAAAATAAATAACTTCAATTCTCGTTTTTAACCTCTAAGTCTTAAGAGATGTTTCTATCAATAAATATAATTGACTGTGAAATATTTATTTTCAAAATATATGTTTGTTTTTTGTTGTGTCTTAACTAGTTTGTAATGTGGATGATACAGATTGTTTTTTCCGTCGTTGTATTGTTCTCTTCTACTTAATAAACGCCAATAAAAGTTAATCTATTAGTGGTTTTTACCATCTTCTCTGTATTATACTTAGAGTGGGATGCCAAAAAGATACGTTGGTTCTAACTCTAGCTATAAATAAATTAATTAAAAAACTTTTTTT
>CAYFSV010000012.1:0-1157 GCA_964345815.1 uncultured Proteiniphilum sp.
TCCACCTCTTTCATAATCCGCTCCGTTTCGTAGAGTGCCACAATCATTCTTTGATAGTGCAAAATGTCATCAAAGTTTAGCACCCTGTTTCTTCTATCCTTAAGCCATTTTTGAGCAGGCTGATAGCCGCCAATATAAAACCCCCATGCTGCGAGTGGAATATTGTCAAAATATTGCGTGTCGTTAATCCAAATTCTTCCCAACTGCTTTTCCTTATAATGGATAAATTATAAAAAGTGTTTGAGCTTTGTTTCACAAATGTAACATTTTATTGGATAAGAGGGTTGAGGCTGAATGATTAATTGGTGCTGCCTCTACCTCTTTCTGCTCCCTATTTCTTCGTTTGGTTTCGCGCTCGCGCACTATAGAGCGATTTTGTGTGATGAAATATTTCATGGTGGCATAAATGTGCTTCGATTGCTCCTCGTCTATGCCTGAGGCTATGTCGCCCACAAGCATTGAGGCAAATATTTGCCAGCGCATCAACACGTCGCGGCGCACTTCGATGTAGCCTCTCAGGGGGCGTGCACTCACCAAATCGTCCGTACGCTCAAGTTGGGCTTGCATTATCTGATCGGTGAGCGCCACAATGTCGGCATATTCGCGCTTGAAGCACAGGTCTATTGATTGTCTAAATTGTTCATCGTTTTGATAGTCGCTCCTAATCCACTGAATTATTCCACTTAGGTCGTTGATGCCCAGGTCGTAGAGCCTTTTGCCATAGCCCGAAAACCAATTGTTGAGAAAAACATATTCTTCGCGGTTTTCGTCTATCAAGTGCTTATAGTTTGCATTGTTTTTTGCCGTAATGGTCATGCTTGTAAGCAGTTGCTTACGCTCGGCGTGCCATTTGTTTATCTGTTTTGTGGCTTCGTGCTTGGTCACAACGGGGCTTAGGTTGTTAAGCTCATCGTTGGCTTTGCGCACTTTCGATATCATTTGGTTGAGGCGTGCATTGTCTCCCACAATTTGCTCAATTGATAGCAAAAGGATATTTGAGAAGCTTGTGAATGCTGCATTGCTAAGTTTGCGAGCCCAGCTTAGGGGCAATTTCTTGTAGTGTGTGGTTTGTTCTATCAAAATCATCTTTCTGTTGTGTTATATTTCATCAATATGTTTTGTTGTGTGGGCTATGGCGACCTTTTGGGGTTGATAGC
>CAYFSV010000012.1:1257-9887 GCA_964345815.1 uncultured Proteiniphilum sp.
AAAAGCGCTAAAAATCAAATGGTAATTGAGCTAATCACTCGTGATTAATGCAATTACCAAAATTATTTAGCACACTTACGAGCCAAATGTGCATAAAAACAAATGGTTATTGGGCTATTCACACGTGATTAATAGAATTACCATTTGACGATATGCGGATTTGGGTGCATTTTTGTTTATCTACAAATGGTTATTGCATCATTCACAACAATATTTGATGAAAATGCTTTGACGAAATGCGCTTTTGCACCGATTTGAATGAAAAAGGAAATGGTTTTTTGAACAATCACTGTGCTATTCGACAAAAAACAGTTGTCGATTTAGGGGTGATTTGCCAAATTGGGAGTATAATAAAACTTGGACAATGGTTTGAGTTTAATAAGTGCTCGAAAGCACTTATTAAATTATTAGCTAGCAAAGTGAATGCAATGCGGATGTAGGCTTATTGCATACTGTTTGCAATTTGTGTTGTTTGTAATTATGAAATTAGGTGAGTGAAAAGGTCTCTGTGATCATTGAGATGTTGAAACTTGATGCGGTGCTCCTTTAGTCGCCCTTCAAGTGGTGCCAAATCGTTGGGATTGTTGAGCTCGATGCCCACAACGGCGGGACCTGCTTCGCGGTTGTTCTTTTTGGTGTATTGAAAATATGTGATATCGTCGTCGGGTCCAAGTATATCGTTTACAAACTCTTTGAGTGCTCCTGGACGTTGCGAAAAGTTGATAAGGAAATAGTGCTTCAGCCCTTCGTAGAGTAGCGAGCGCTCTTTTATCTCTTCGGTGCGGGTGATGTCGTTGTTGCCACCGCTTACTATGCACACCACGTTTTTATCTTTTATCTGTTCGGCATAAAAATCGAGTGCCGAAATGGTGAGTGCGCCTGCTGGCTCCACCACAATTGCATCTTCGTTGTAGAGGCGCAAAATTGTGGTGCACACCTTGCCTTCGGGAACAAGAACAATGTCGTCTATGTTTTGTTTGCTAATCTCGAAGGCGCTGTCGCCCACTCGTTTAACTGCCGCACCATCCACAAATTTGTCTATATCTTCTAAAGCGGTGTTGAATCCGTTTTCTATTGAGGTTTTCATCGAAGCTGCCCCTTTGGGCTCCACTCCAATTATTTTGGTTTGGGGGCTAAGTTGCTTAAACACTGTGCTCACGCCCGCTATCAAGCCGCCTCCACCAATGGGGATAAATAGATAGTCGATAGATTGAACGGAGTCTTCAAGTATTTCTAGTCCCACGGTGCCTTGTCCTGCAATTATTTCATCTCCATCAAATGGATGGATAAACACTTCGTTGTGCTCTTCGCAATATTTGCTTGCAATTTGAAACGACTCGTCAAAAGTGTCGCCTTTCAATATTACCTCCACTTTGTCTTTGCCAAAGAGCTTCACCTTGCTCACCTTTTGCTTGGGTGTGGTGAGGGGCATAAAGATTGTGGCTTTTATGTTTAGTTTTTTGCATGCATAAGCCACTCCTTGAGCATGATTGCCGGCACTGGCACACACCACGCCTTTGTCCATTTCGCTGGGCGATAGGCTACTGATTTTGTTGTAGGCTCCTCTAAGTTTGTATGATCGTACGGGTTGCAAATCTTCGCGTTTCAAAATTATATTTGAACCATATTGTTCGCTAAGATTTTCGTTGATGGTGAGTGGTGTGCGCAGCACAACGCCTTGTAGCTTCACCTTTGCTTTATATATATCTTCTAGTTTTATCATTATCTCGCTTTCGTTTTGTTTGTAGCAAGCTGCAAAGTTATTTAAAAATAAATACTTAGGCAGTAATTGCTATCATTTTATAAACATTATCTTGAGATTGTAAGTTCATACGAACAATTAAGTATCTTTTTCGTTATATGTTCGAATAAAAATGGTGAGAAAGTATTTTTCTCAACTAATCAAACATTTTAAAAATCACAAAATACAAAAATCAAATGAAGAGAATAATAACTCTGCTAAGTGCAGTTTTGTTCGTTTCTGTCTTGGCTTTTTCACAGCAAAGACCTCAGCCACCTGTTTCGGTGGAACTTATGTTTGGCGACAAAAAATCGGCGGTTCTAATGGGTATGAACAAGCAAATTGTGGGTCCGCTGAGATATAATAGTATCACTTCGGCTTCGTCATATTATAGCCTTAATACGGGGAAACCTGACTTAGTTATGATTAATTCTTTTTTATATCAAATGCATCCCAATATTGCTGCGGGGGCTGGTTTGCAATATCATTTCTTGAAGGGATTGGTGCCTAGTGTATCTCTCAATTTTGGATATGCCGATCCTGTGTGGTTGATTTCGGTGATGCCTTTTATTAATATGCGACCCGAAACCAACTCTGAGAATGTGGCTATTGTGGAGTTTAAACCACAACTTACCGATAAACTTAAGTTATACTCTCATGCTCTGGCTTTGTATAATCACAATATTACTTTGAGCGAGCACGATCGTAGCTTTTATTATTTCAGACTGGGACTAACCATGGGACAGTTTACGGTGGGTGCTGCGGCAAACATCGACTATTATGGTCCTCAAAAATTTAATGAGAACAACTATGGTGGTTTTGTCAAAATAAATATTTAGAAATCAAATCATTCTTTCATTTTATAGTATAGAGGTGCATCTTTGTGTGGGTGTCACCTCTTTCTTTTTGCTGAAGAAAAAAATATTTGAGACAAATAGATACTTTTATTATATTTATTTGTAATTTCGTTATTGTGTATCGGCAGTTTATGTTATTGCACTAACCAAATGGTCCCACTAATTTATGTTTTGATATATGAGTGATGATATAAAATTGATAACGGAAGAGGAAATGATTGAAAATGAGTTTCATGGTCTCATCAATGATTACCTAAACTCGAATCATAGGCGCAAGGTGGAGATAATCACCAAAGCTTATAATCTTGCTAAGGAGGCGCATAAGGGCACGCGGAGAAAGTCGGGCGAGCCATATATTATGCATCCTTTGGCGGTGGCTCGTATTGTGTGTAAAGAGATGGGGCTGGGCTCTACATCCATTTCGGCAGCTTTGCTGCATGATGTGGTGGAGGATACCGACTACACGGTGGAAGACCTAAAGGTGATGTTTGGTGAAAAGATTGCTCACATTGTGGATGGGCTCACCAAAATATCGCACGGCATGTTTGGCGACAATGTGTCGGAACAGGCTGAGAACTTCCGAAAGCTATTGCTCACCATGTCGGAGGATATTCGCGTTATATTGATAAAGATTGCTGATAGGCTTCACAATATGCGCACGCTGTCGTCGATGGCGCCGGCTAAGCAATTTAAGATTAGTGGCGAAACATTGTATATATATGCCCCATTGGCGCATAGACTGGGGCTTTTTGCCATAAAAACGGAGCTTGAGGAGCTATGCTTTAAGCATGAGCATCCTGAGGCTTACGAAAACTTGAAGAAGCAAATAAAGGAGAGTGCTCCGATGCGCTCCGAGATATATGATAACTTTGCTCGTCCTGTTGTCAAATCGCTCGATAAAATGAATATCGAGTATGAGATGAGGGCGCGAGTGAAATCGATATACTCGATTTGGAAGAAGATGGATGCCAAAAACATTCCTCTTAGCGAGATATATGACTTTTTTGCTGTGCGGATTATTTTTGAAGTTTATCCTGGCATGGACGAGAAGAAGCAGTGTTGGGATATTTATTCAGCCATCACCGATATATATAAATTGCGACCAGATAGGATTCGCGATTGGGTGAGCCATCCCAAGGCTAATGGATATCAGGCTTTGCACCTCACGGTGATGGGACCCGATGGAAGGTGGATTGAGATTCAGATTAGGAGCCGACGAATGGATGACATTGCTGAGAAGGGGTTTGCGGCTCATTGGAAATATAAGGAGCAGAGAATTGAAGAGGATAACGAACTGGAGAAATGGCTGAAAACTGTTCAGGAGGTGTTGGCTAATCCAAATCCTAATGCAATTGACTTTCTTGATACGGTGAAGATGAACTTGTTTGCTTCGGAAATTTTTGTGTTTACGCCCAAGGGTGAAATCAAAACATTGCCGCTGGGCTCAACTGCGCTCGACTTTGCCTACACCATCCACACTCGTGTGGGTGATCATTGCTTGGGTGCCAAAATAAATCATACGTTGGTGCCTATTAGTGAGAAACTGAAAAGTGGCGACCAAATTGAAATAATTACTTCGCAAACGCAGCAACCAAAGCCCGAGTGGCTCAACTTTGTATCAACTGCTAAGGCTAGAACCAAGATTGAGTCGTCGCTACGAAGACAGCGACGACAAGTGGTGGCAAAGGGTGAGGAGATGTTGCAAAGTTTTTTTGGGGATGCCGAGCTTGATAATACTATTTATAATTATGTACTCAATTTTTATGAGATTGAGAAGCGTGAGGATTTGCATTTTTCTATTGGCAATGGCGAAATAGTTTTACCACAGAGCAAGGATGTTATTCTGAAACATAAATCGCCACAAGCAAAACAAGACAACCTGTTTGTTAGATATATGAAACAAATGGGGATGATAAAAAAAGTGCCTCAGGCTGATAAAGCTTTGAGTGTTGCCACAGACGAAGACAAGCCTAGCGGGGAAACAAAGAAAATTGATACCAAGAAAAAATATTTGCTTAAGGAGGACAATTTTAAAAAGAACTTTATTGTTGCGCCTTGTTGCAATCCATTGCCTGGCGATGATGTTTTTGGATTTATAACTGATAAAAATGAGGTTGAGGTTCACAAGCGCTCTTGCCCTACGGGGGTGAAACTAAAATCGAGCTTTGGTGGCAGAATAGTGGAGGTGGAGTGGGGCGATTATAAACAATATTCGTTTCTCACCTCTATTGCTTTCACTGGCATTGATAGGATGGGTGTGCTGAGCGATATTTTGTCGAAATTGTCTGAGGATGTGGTGCTCAATATTCAGAGTGTGAATGTGGAGTCGAAGGATGGTATCTTTGAGGGGCGAATTCAGGTGTTGATTCACAGCGTTGACGATGTGAGTTTGCTAAGTTCTAAGATAGCAAAAGTGGACGGCGTTAGCACCGTCCACAGAGCTTTGATTTAAGAAAGAGTTTTAGCTTCTTTCTTTATTTCCTTTTCTTGAATCCAAACAGCTTGTTTGTAACTTTTTTTGCTGCAAAAGCAAAAACTGTTGGCTTTGCTACTTTCCAGGCAACTTTACTTATTAATGGTAAGTTTGATAGGACAATGTTCATCCATTGGGGTGCGCCTCTTCTCGATTGTGTTGTGGCTGCTGCCATGCTCATAAGCGAAGATGGCTGTCCGTGAGCTATATTGTCAATAGTTTCTGAAAACTTTGTTTTTACGCTCGATGTGACTCCTTTTGTCAATAGGGTTCCCCAATTATCTTCAAGGTACTGCAATTGATAGGATAGTCGTTGTTCGGAAATTGCGCGAACTTCGCGGGCTTGCTTTTTTGCTAGGTGCAGCTCATTCAATGGGCTTAATCTATCTGTTCTCATCAGCTTCGGGTTTTGTATTTAATATCTTCATCTTCATTTCTCATCAAAAAACTTATCATTGTATTTGTGATTCGGTTTTTAATGGATTTCTGTGCTAAAAGTAATATGATAGCTATGAAAATTGCCACGAGGGTGGTGATGCCAAAACCTTGCCAATAACTGTCTAAAACGTGTGCCAGATAAAATCCGAGTGTCATGAATAGAAGAGTAAATATCAGATATACTAATGCCGAAAGCATGAGGGTGGTGGCAGTGTTGGCAGTTGCCTTGCTTGCCTTCTCAAATGTTTCGAGCCTAACTATTTCTATATTACTCTTCACGTATGAAGATATGTCGTTCTTCATATCCTCGAAAAGGCTGGTTACCGTTTTTTCATCCATTTGGAAAATAATTTAGGTTTTTGGATACTGTTATTTGTTGCTGGATAGTTCTTTCTTTGCTATTTCGGCAATGTCGTCGATGTCTTCTTTTAAGCCACTAACCTCGTTTTGACCTTTGTAGATTGCCGATTTTACGTTAGCACGAACTTTGTCTGCTAAGGCATTAGCTTGGTCAAGCCACTCTTCTTTGTGGTCGCTTCCCATGATGTATCCAACTGCTGCTCCTAGAGCAATTCCAATTCCTAAACCTAGTAATAATTTTGCTTCTGATTTCATAATTCTTTTTTAGTATTAATGGTTTTTAATCAATTAATTATATTGTGTTCAATATATTCTATAGTTATAAAACGTAGTGATTGTAAAAATGTTCAAACATCTTCTGAGCCACATTTACATGTGAGCAAGGAAGATGTTTGATTTTTATGTGCGTGCAAGATAGTGATTAATAATTTATTATGCAACTAGGATTTATTCTATTGCTTCGCCAAGAAGGGTAGCAGGTGTGTAGTCTGTTACACGTACCCTTACGAAGTCGCCTATCTTGTGATGTTTTTTGTCGAAGATTACTACTTTGTTTTGATCTGTTCTGCCAAAGTACTGATCTCTTGATTTTTTAGAGAACCCTTCTACCAAGATTTCAAACTCTTTGCCTACGTCTCTTTTGTTGCTCTCTCTAGATAGTTCTAGCTGCAAATCGATTATTTCTTGTAGTCTTCTAGATTTCACCTCTTCGGGAACGTCATCTTCCATTCTTTTTGATGCATAGGTGCCAGGGCGCTCCGAGTATTTAAACATGAATGCTGAATCGAAGCCCACTTCTCGCATCAATGAAAGGGTTTCTTGATGGTCTTCTTCTGTTTCGCTGTGGAAGCCACACATGATATCTGTTGATAATCCGCAATCGGGAATGATTCGCTTGATTGCTGCAATTCTTTCGAGATACCACTCTCTATCGTATCTTCTATTCATTAGTTTAAGCATGCGAGAGCTACCCGATTGAACCGGTAGGTGAATGAAGTTGCTTAGGTTTTTGTATTTTGCAATGGTTTCAAGCGTTTCGTCGTTCATGTCCCATGGATGTGAGGTGGTGAATCGGATGCGCATGTTTGGTGCCTCTTCGGCAACCATGGCTAGCAATGCCGAAAAATCGACCACCGTGTCGCCATCTACATATTTGTATGAGTTTACGTTTTGACCTAGAAGAGTTGCTTCTCTGTATCCTTTAGAACGGAGGTCTCTTATTTCGTTTAATATGCTTTCGGGTTCGCGGCTTCTTTCGCGTCCGCGTGTGAAGGGCACTATGCAATAGTGGCAAAACTTGTCGCAACCTCTAGTGATTGATACAAACCCAGAGATGTTTAGTCCGCTCATTTTAAGAGGGATTATATCCTTATAGGTTTCTGTTTTAGAAAGCTCTACGTTCATCACTTTCTCTCCCTTTTCGGCTGCGCCCACTAGGTTTGGTAGGTCGAGATAGGCATCAGGTCCTACCACCACGTCCACTTTGTGTTTGTCTATTAAGTCGGACTTAACTCTCTCGGCCATACAGCCTAGTACTCCTATAATTACGTCGCTATTGTTTTTTCGTTTGATTGACTTGAAATATTGAAGACGTTGGAGAACTTTTTGTTCAGCGTTTTCTCTAATAGAGCAGGTGTTCACAAAAATTGTATCTGCATCTTTGTCATCATCGGTAAGGGTGTATCCATCCATCTCCATGATTGCTGCTACTACTTCCGAGTCGGCTACGTTCATCTGACAACCATAGGTTTCGATAAACAGCTTTTTGTCGTTTGTTGTATTTTGTTGTTCTGTAATCATTTTTTTAAAAGTTTTGCTGTAATCTTCTATGTTAATATCTTTACTGTATAATATCTATTCCCCGCTTTTAATCAGCATTTCAATTAAGTAAACCCAACATCATCTATCATCTATTGTTATAATTTATTTAATTAGTTATGAAGTTGAATTATTACTGCCTTTTTTCTATTGAAATGCTTGTTATTTATGAATAGATGTTTTACTTTTGTACTGAACGAAAAAATAAAAATTTTTTCATAGTTAAGGTTTTGGTTAAATAAAAGAGGGCGACTGTGAAGTTATCCTCTTTTTTTGTATAACCCTTTCTTAAATCATGAAAAATGATTATTTTTGTCGAACTGCAAAATTAATCAAATTATGGAACTTAACGATGTTGTTTATTTAATACTCATGCTGGCTTTCATTGTTTTTGGGATTTTTAATGATTCCAAAAAGAAGAAAAATAGAAGCGAATCAAGCACACCTCCACTAAATGATGATGCAAAAGATATTCGTGAAGTGTTTCAAGATTTATTTGAAAAAAGAGAACAGGTAGCGCCTCCACCAGTACCAAAGGAAATGGAAACGAGTAGGAAGCAACCTAAACGGGACAAACGATTTAAGCAAAATACCGACCCAATGCAGGCGTTTGAGTCGTCGTTGAGCTTGGTTACGGACTTTGAGGGCGAATCGTCGTTGAAGGGATATAAGTTTGCAGAGAATGATCTTGTTTCTTCTCAAGAGGTTGCTAAAAAAGCACATGAGACTCATCCTATACTAAAATCATTAACAGAAGGAGACAAACAACAAGAGATTCAAAAGGCATTGATATACAGTGAAATTATAAATCGAAAGTATTGAACTAATAACAATAACAAATTAAAAAATTTATGAGTCTTAATTATGTAACAGCAAAAGAGGCTGCAGCTCTTATCAATCATGATGATAACGTAGGGTTTAGTGGCTTTACTCATGCAGGTTG
>CAYFSV010000012.1:9987-31965 GCA_964345815.1 uncultured Proteiniphilum sp.
ATTGTTCCTACAAGTGGTGTGGGAATTATGCCTACTATCTGCCGTTTGGCTAAGATAGTTATTGTGGAACTTAACGATAAGGTGCCCACTGCAATGCGTGGTATTCACGATTTGTATGAATTGCAAGATCCTCCGAAACGTCGTCATATTAATATTTTTGAGGTTCAGGGTCGTGTTGGTTTAGAATACGTTAAGGTTGACCCTTCAAAAATATATGTTGTGAAAACTAGTGAAGAAAATGAGGGGGGAGGCTTTGCACCGGTTGATGAGATTACTGCTCGTATTGGTGAAAATGTTTCTAACTTCTTCGTGAACGAATTGAAAAGGGGTAATATCCCTGCAAACTTCTTGCCTATCCAATCGGGTGTTGGTAATATTGCCAATGCTGTGTTGGCTGCTATGGCTGAGAATGAAAATATACCACGCTTTGAGGTTTACACTGAGGTGATTCAGGATGCGGTGTTGGATATGATGCAAAAGGGTAAGATTTCTTTTGCTAGTGGTAGCTCACTCACATTGAGTAATGAGGCTATGGATCGTTTTTATCGTGATATCGACTTCTTCAAGAATAAGCTTGTATTGCGTCCAACCGAGATTTCAAACAACCCTGGTATGGTGCGTCGTTTGGGTGTTATTGGTATAAACACTGCTATTGAAGCTGACATATTTGGTAATATCAATTCTACTCACGTGATGGGTAATATGATGATGAACGGAATTGGTGGATCGGCCGACTTTACTAGAAGTGCTTATATTTCAGTATTCCTAACTCCATCTGTTGCTAAAAATGGTACTATCAGCTGTATTGTTCCAAAGGTTACACATGAGGATCATAGTGAGCACTCAGTAAAGGTAATTGTTTCGGAATGGGGTGTAGCTGACTTACGTGGTAAGGGTACTTACGAACGTGCAGAGGAAATTATTAATAAGTGTGCGCATCCAGATTATCGTCCTTTGTTGCATGATTATTTAAGCCTGACTAAGAAGGGACATACTCCTCAGAACTTATATGCTTGTTATGATTTCCATAAAGCATTTATGGAAACAGGTGATATGAGAAATGCTGATTTCTCGAAGCACAAAAAATAAATCTATTGATTATTTATGATATTGAAAACGTAGGTGAATTTATTCATCTGCGTTTTTTGTGCTTATCGTTTCCAAAATCCTGGGAAAAACAATGACAATACAGTGAATACCTCTAGTCGCCCAACTATCATTAAGAAGCTGAGATAATGCTTGGTGAAACTGTTAAGTGTGGAGTAGTTTACTGATGGACCATAATCACCTTGACCAAACCCATAACTGCTCATGCTTGAAATAGATGTACCAATAGATTCGTCGAAGGTTAAGCCATTTAGGCTTAGTATGATTGCGCTAACGCCCATTATTGTTAAGTAGAGGAATACAAAAGCTAGGACCTTCTCTATTATTGTGTTTGAAAAGACTTGCTTGTTGATTCGAACAGTGTAAACTGCTTGTGGATGAACTTGGCGTTGAAGAACTACATTGGTGTTTTTCACCAAAATAATAAGTCTTGATATTTTCATACCTCCGGATGTTGATCCTTCGCTACCACAAAACAATATAAGGGCAAGGATTACAAACCAATAGAACTGTCCCCATTTAAGAATGTTTGTTGTGGCAAATCCAGTTGAGGAAATCGCCGAAACAACTTGGAAAAGGGCTGTTCTGATTGTGTTTTCTATGCTTCCAGTCTTATAGTTGCCAAAATATAATGAAAGTAAGATTAAAGATGTGGCTACGACTATGATTAATACATACCATCTAAATTCTTCATCTTTAAATATTTGCCCTGAAAAGTGTCTGAACAGTTGAAATAGTAGTAAGAACCTAACTCCACCCGAAAACATGAGAAAGATTATTACATACTCGGTATAGGCTGAGTTGAAAAATGCGATGCTCTCTTGCTTTGTTGAAAACCCACCAGTGGAGATGCTTGTGAGTGAGTGGCAGGCGGCATCGAATGCATCCATGGGACCAGCCCATAGTAATAGGAACCCTACTATTGTGAATACAACGTATGTTATTGACATACTTCTTGTGGAGTCGCTTATGCGCATTCTTAGTTGGTCTTTTGACACACCTGTTGCTTCAGCATTGTAGAAATGAAGTGCGCTTCCGCCAAATAGGGGGAGGATTGACATAACAAAGATTATGATGCCGACACCGCCTATCCATTGTGTGAGACTTCGCCAAAAATGTAGGGACTTAGGAAATGCTTCGATATTTATTAATGTGGAACTACCTGTGGTGGTGAAGCCACTTACGCTCTCAAAAAACGCATCAGTGTATGATGGGATCGCTTCGCTTAAAAGATATGGTATGGCTCCAAAGAAAGCCATTAGTAGCCATGCTGTTGTTACGGTTAGGAAGGCTTCTCTTTGTGAAATTCTTTTGTGAGAGTTTCTTTTTCTTCCAAGTAATATTAGTGAAGCTCCTGCTAAAAGAGTGATGATTGCAGAAATGTATAAACTGTAAGTAGCGCTTTCTCTGTATATTTCACCTACAAAAGCGGAAAGTGTCATAAGGACAGACTCTATCACAAGGATAAATCCCAGACTGTTGAATACAAATTGAAAGTTGAACTGCTTCATCTTTTTATGATAAATTGAGCTAAGTGTTTGTTGTCAATTAAAATAGCTTTCTATCGTTTTAAGGGATTTATTCATAAAGAAAACCATTACTTGATCGTTAGGCATTATCTGAGTGTCTCCGTCAATTAACATCGACTTCCCATCTCTTGTTAGTGCCCCAAGAGTGATGTCGGATGATAATCTTAAATCCTTTATTAGTTTTTTTGTAATCTTTGATTTAGGTTTTGCAATAACTTCTCCAACACTTGCATTTGAGAATGTTAAGCATTTTATGTTGGAGGCATCTGCCATTAGCAGGAACTCATATATTTTACTTGCTGCAAGAAGCTTTTTGTTTATTACTGTACCAATGTCAAACTTTTCTGCCATGGCGATGTAATCTATGTTTTCTACTTCTGCAATAGTTTTCTTTACACCATATTGCTTTGCCATGATGCATCCCAGAATGTTTGCTTCTGCACTACCTGTTAGGGCTACAAAAGCATCCATTTGCTCTATTCCCTCGCTGAGTAGAAACTCGGTGTCGCGTGCATCACCACAAAACACTGTTGCGTTTGAAGGTGCTATTTCTGCAATTTTCTCGGCGCGTTCTCTGTTTCTCTCAATAATCTTTACATTCACGTTTGATGGTAATAGCTGTGTGGCTCTCATTGTTATACGGCTACCTCCCATAAACATTATATTTTTTGTTTCGAATGAAGTTTTCCCTAAAATTGCAGGCATCAAGTTTATATTCTCCTTGAGATTAGTGAAATATAAGATATCGTCTGCTAGAATCTGATCACTACCTCGTGGTATTAGCGTTTCTTGTCCTCTCTTGATTACTACAATGTGAAATATTTTGTTGGTTGAAGCTAGCTCGTAAAGATATTTATTTACTATTGGTGCATTATCTCTAATTTTAGCAGCAGTTAAAATTACAGAGCCATTTGATAATTCCCACCACTCTCTAGTCCATGGAGTTTTTATGGCAGACACTATTTCTCGGGCTGCCATCATTTCTGGATAAATCATAGAATCAACACCTAACTTTTGGAAAAACTCATAGTTCTCGGGATTTAGGTATTCATAATTGTCGATTCTTGCGAGGGTTCTTTTAGCTCCTAAATTTGTGGCTAATATGCATGATGTGATGTTTTTTGACTCTTCAGGAGTGACGCCAATAAAGAGGTCGAAGTCGGAAATGCCTGCTTTCTTCAAGTCGGTTGTTGAAGAGCAATTGCCAATGTATGTCAATAGGTCAGGGTACTCTCTCACCGTATCTAGACGATCTTTGTCGCTGTCCATGAGAGTGATGTCGTGGCTCTCTTGTCCTAATAACTTAGCAAGATGAATTCCGACCTCCCCAGCTCCGGCGATTAAAATTTTCATTGGTTATATAATATTTAATCTATAAGGCTTTTCTTGAAGCTTTGCTACTTCTATGATTTTATTGTAAATGCTTGTCTCATCAATGTGTGCAAGTTTATGTAATTCTTTCATTGAGCCTTGAGTTACAAATTCATCTGCAATTCCTATTCTGAACACTTCATTTTTGTTTAGGTTGTTATCAGATAGGAACTCTAAAATTGCTGCTCCCATTCCTCCTTTAAGGACGCCACTTTCTAGGGTTATGATATATTTATAGGACTTAGCGATTTCGCTTATCATCGCTTTGTCTAATGGTTTCAAAAAGATCAAATCGTAATGAGCAATGCTTAGGTTGTGCTCTGATTCGGCTTTCGCAATTGCACGAGAAGCATCATTGCCTATGGTTCCCAGTGATATAATGGCTATGTCTTTTCCATCTTTTAGCTTTTTACCCTTACCTATTGGTAGTATCTGTGGTTCGTTTTTCCATTCAACAAGTTCTCCTTGTCCTCTTGGATATCTAATTACAAAGGGACCATCATTGCCATACACGGCTGTATGCATCAAATTTCGCAAATCGTGTTCGGTACGTGGCGCGGATATTGTGAGATTAGGTATTGGACGGAAATAAGCTAAGTCGAATACACCGTGGTGTGTTGGTCCATCTTCGCCAACTATGCCAGACCTATCAAGACACATTATTACTTTTAGATTTTGTAGTGCTACGTCATGGATTACCTGATCGTAGGCTCGTTGCATAAATGAAGAGTATATATTACAAAATGGAATAAACTCTTCTTTAGCCAAACCTGCAGAAAAGGTTACCGCATGTGCCTCGGCAATACCTACGTCAAAAGCTCTGTTTGGAAACTCTTTCATCATATATGTCATTGAGCATCCAGTTGGCATTGCGGGTGTTATCCCAACAATCTTTTCATTTTGACTAGCCATTTCCACAAGCGTGTGCCCAAATACATCCTGATAAAGAGGTGGTTGGTTTTTATTATTCTTTGAAACCCTAGTTCCAGTCTCTTTGTCAAATACACCAGGGGCATGCCATATTGTGGCTGACTTCTCGGCTGGCTTATAACCCTTGCCTTTAATCGTTTTTATGTGAAGCAACTTAGGACCTTTCATGTCCTTGATGTTGTTTAAGATTCTTATTAGTCCAGGCAAATCATGTCCATCAACAGGTCCAAAGTACCTTATGTTGAATCCTTCAAACATATTTTGTTGTTGAGTTATAAGTGATTTTACACTATTGTTGAAACGCAACATAATGTTCTTCTTGTCTTCGTTTATAAGGTTTTTCTTCTTGAATGATTGGTAAACTTTATTTCGGACTTTATTGTATTTGTGTGAAGTTGTCATTTTGACAAGATAGTCTTGTAAGCCTCCAACGTTGCTATCAATAGACATATCATTGTCGTTAAGTATTATAAGTAGATTATTGGGTTGTGAAGCTGCATTGTTAAGTCCTTCAAAAGCCAATCCTCCTGTCATTGAGCCATCTCCAATAACTGCAACCACATGTCGATTTTCTTCATTGTTGAGTGATGCAGCCACAGCCATTCCTAGCGCTGCAGAAACAGATGTTGAAGCGTGGCCCGCTACAAATGTATCGTACTCGCTCTCTTCTGGATTTGTGAAACCCGAAAGTCCACCAATTTTCCTGTTTGTATGAAATTTGTCACGTCTCCCTGTTAGTATCTTGTGACCATAAGCTTGATGTCCAACATCCCATACTATTCTGTCGTATGGGGTGTTGTATAAATAATGTAATGCAACCGTTATCTCAACAGTTCCCAAGCTAGATGCAAAGTGCCCTGGATTACTAGAAAGCTGGTCAATGATAAATTCTCTTATATCAGAGCACAACTCAATAAGCTGTTGTGTATTAAGTTTTTTTAAATCTGATGGGTTGTTGATGTCCTGTAAATACTTCATTTTAATTTTATCCTTCTCTGTAAAATTCTCTTGATTATCCTATTAACGATTAGGATGATGATAAGGTTTAAATAGCATTAGTTTGCCATTTCTGAGAAGAACTTTATTCTAACCAAGCGTATCTCTGCTTCTTCATAATCAGGGAGCTCTTCCATTGCCTTTGTAAGGTCATCGGTATCAGCCTCTCTGAAATATTCATATATATAATCGATAGTGTCGGAGTCCATAATCTCGTCAAGAAAATAGTTGATGTTGATTTTTGTTCCTGAATAAACAATAGCCTCAACCTCATCTAGCATCTCATTGAAATCAATACCCTTTGATTCGGCCAAATCATCAAGGGCAACCTTTCTATCAATGGCTTGAACAATAGATACCTTAAGTTTTGATTTGTTTGCTACAGTCTTTACACGCAGGTCTTCGGGACGAATAATGTCGTTCTCTTCCACGTGAGTTTTAATTAAGTCAATAAACTCCTTTCCATACCTTTTAGCTTTTCCTGAACCAACACCAGGAATGTTTTGCAACTCATCAAGTGTTATGGGGTATGATGTTGCCATAGCCTCGAGTGAAGCTGGTTGAAAAATTACGTATGGTGGAACATTCAGCTTCTTTGCAATTTTTTTTCTCAAATCTTTCATCATTGAGAATAGAACGGGGTCGGTTGAGCCACCACTTCCACCACCTGACATGATTCCCTCTTCCGACTCAAAGTCAGCCATTTCCATGTCATCATCATCGTCTGGCTTCGTTATTTTGAAAGATATTGGTTTTTTCAAGAAGCTTTTGCCCTTTTTTGTCATCTTGATAATGCCATAGTTTTCAATATCTTTGCTCAAATAATCATCAAGCAATGCCTGACGAATCACGGTTTCCCATATTCTTTCATCTTCATCCGAACCTGAACCAAATTCTTCAAGATCGTTGTGTTCATAAGTTTCTATTTCGGATGTTTCGTTTCCGATAAGAAAGTTAATTAAATAATCGGCTTTGTGCTTTTCTTTAAGCACAGAAACAGCCTCTAAAACTGTAACTAGTAACTCTTTAGCTTCCACTTTAATTTTTGGATTTAAACAATTATCGCAATTGCCACAATTAGGCTCATTGTAATCTTCACCGAAGTAGTGCAACAACATTTTTCTGCGACAGATGGATGTCTCTGCATAAGCGGCGGTCTCTAATAATAACTGCTTGCCTATTTCTTGCTCCGAGACGGGTTTACCCTGCATAAATCGCTCTAATTTCTGCAAATCTTTGTTGCAATAAAAAACGATGCAGTTTCCTTCTCCACCATCACGCCCCGAACGTCCTGTCTCCTGATAATATCCCTCTAAGCTTTTGGGTATATCATAATGAATAACATATCGAACGTCTGGCTTGTCGATACCCATCCCAAAAGCAATTGTAGCTACTATTACATCTACTTTTTCCATTAAAAAAGCATCTTGATTCTCACTACGTGTTGCAGCATCCATTCCTGCATGATAGGGGAGGGCTTGTATGTTGTTTGCTTGTAGTATTTGTGCAAAGTCGTCAACTTTTTTTCGACTTAAGCAATAAACTATTCCAGATTTATGTCCTTGTGACAATATATACTTGATGATTTCTTTATCTATACTGTCTGTTTTGCTTCTAACTTCATAATACAAATTAGGTCTATTAAACGACGATTTGAATACCGCCGCATCAAGCATTCCTAATGTCTTTTGTATATCGTGTTGAACCTTTGGTGTTGCCGTAGCAGTTAATGCAATTATTGGGCGCGAACCTATTTCATTTACGATTGGCTTGATTCTCCTATATTCGGGGCGAAAATCATGTCCCCATTCTGAGATACAGTGTGCTTCATCTACAGCATAGAATGATATAGTGATACTTCTCAAGAATTCAATATTATCTGTTTTAGTGAGAGACTCAGGGGCTACATATAGAAGCTTTGTTTTGCCCGAGACAACGTCACGCTTAACCTGTTCAATTTCAGATTTATTCAACGAAGAGTTTAAGAAGTGCGCAATGCCATCATCTTCACTAAAATTTCTCATTGCATCTACCTGATTTTTCATTAATGCAATAAGAGGTGAAATTATGATTGCTGTTCCTTCGGATAGAAGAGCAGGCAATTGGTAACAAAGCGATTTGCCACCACCAGTAGGCATAAGCACAAAAGTATCTTTTTCGGACAGCACACTTTCAATAATTGTTTGTTGGTTTCCTTTGAAAGTATCAAATCCGAAATATTGTTTTAAACCTTCCTTTAGATTTTTTTGCATTTTCATATTTTGGGGCATTTACACTTTGAATTATAAATTTATTTGTATTCTTTGGTATCTACAAATGTATGAAACAATTTTATAATTCAAAACTAATCTATTTCAAAAAATATAAAAGCTAAAATATATGATATAGCTTAAATATACAAATTACTGATGTTAAAAGTGATGCTTTTGAGAAAAAGCCAAAATATACCCTTTATAAAAATGAAAATATAAAAACAAAGCTTGGGGAAGTAATAATCAATTATGCTGTCTTTAGCCTTTGAATATCTGATTTTTCAAATTGTTGGATAGCATATTCACGAGTAATATTTATTTTAGATTTCTCTTCGGAAGGTGAATGAAACATTACGTCAATCATGATTGCTTCTACAATTGATCTTAGACCACGTGCTCCTAACTTGAATTCATCAGCTTTGTCAACAATATAAGCATACACATCTTTGTCGAATGTGAGTTTTATATTGTCCATAGCAAACAACTTCTTATATTGTTTTATAATTGAGTTTTTAGGCTCAGTAAGAATTTTTAGCAGAGCATTTTTATCTAGTGGCTCAAGATAGGTAAGAATAGGCAGTCGTCCAATAATTTCGGGAATAAGCCCAAATGATTTTAAATCTGTTGGAGTTATATATTTTAGCAAATTGTTGCGATCAACGTGTTTGTTTTTTACGCTCGCAGAATATCCAACAACTCGGGTGTTAAGACGTTGTGCTATTTTCTTTTCGATTCCATCAAAAGCGCCACCACAAACAAATAGTATATCTTTGGTGTTAACAGCGATCATTTTTTGATCGGGGTGTTTTCTTCCACCTTGTGGTGGTACATTTACCACAGAACCTTCTAGCAGTTTGAGAAGACCCTGTTGAACTCCTTCGCCGCTTACATCACGAGTGATAGATGGATTGTCGCTTTTACGTGCTATTTTATCTATTTCGTCCACAAAAACAATTCCGCGTTCTGCTGCATCAACATCATAGTTGGCAACTTGAAGAAGTCTTGTTAGAATACTTTCAATGTCCTCTCCTACATATCCAGCTTCGGTTAATACAGTGGCATCCACGATAGTAAAAGGTACCTTTAGTAATTTAGCTATTGTTTTTGCGAGCAGTGTTTTCCCAGTACCTGTAGCTCCAACCATAATGACATTTGATTTCTCAATCTCAACATCATCGTTTGTCTTCGTTTGCAGGACACGTTTATAGTGGTTATAAACTGATACTGATAGATACCTTTTGGCATCATCTTGTCCAATAATATATTGGTCTAAAAACTCTTTTATTTCTCGAGGTTTAGGAAGTGAAGCAAAGTTTATATCTGATGATTTTTTTTCTTTTTGTGATGCTTCCTTAACGATATCATTAGCTTGGCTTGAGCATGAGTCGCATATATAGCCAGAAACTCCAGAAATAAGCATGTTTACCTCATCTTCGTGACGTCCACAAAAACTGCATGTATTACTATCGTTTGTATTTTTTGCCATTTTAATTAAATCTGTGTGATAAAATTGCAGAGCTGTAGATAAACAGCTCTGCAATATGTGGTTTATTTTTTTAGAAGTATGTCGTCAATCATTCCATACTCTTTTGCTTCAGCTGCGCTCATCCAGAAGTCGCGATCGGAGTCTCGAGCAACTTCTTCGATAGGTTTGCCTGTGTGTGTCGAAATTATAGTGTTAAGCTCTTGTTTAACCCTTGCAATTTCTCTTGCTGTAATCTCGATGTCAGATGCTTGACCTTGAACTCCACCCAGAGGTTGGTGGATCATCACTCGTGAATGGGTTAGTGCAAATCGTTTTTTTGGAGTTCCTGATACTAACAAAACTGCTGCCATTGATGCAGCCACCCCCGTACAGATTGTGGTCACGTCACTTGATATAAATTGCATAGTGTCGTAAATTCCATATCCAGCATACACCGAGCCACCCGGAGAGTTTATATATATAGAAATGTCTTTTCCTTGGTCAGCCGAGTCAAGATAAAGAAGTTGAGCCTGAATGACGTTTGCAGTGTAATCATCTACTTGAGTTCCAAGAAAGATAATTCTGTCCATCATAAGACGCGAAAATACGTCCATTTGTGCCACATTAAGCTGTCGCTCTTCAATAATAGTTGGTGATATATATCCATTAGCAGTGATTGCCTTAGCGTATCCATCGAGACGATTTCCACTCATTCCTAAATGCTTTACTGCATACTTTCTGAAATCATTTTGCATAATTAATTTGTTTTTTATGTCAAGTTTTAAGCTGACATGAGGTTTGTAAATCTTGTTGTCAATATATTAATATGCAAATAATATGCCATTAATACCTCTTGAAACAAGATCACAAACCTCAGTAAATTTATTTGGTCTTATTATTATTCTGCGTCTTCCTCAATTACATCTGCAATTTGATCTGCAACAGCTGAGGCGTCATCTGCATTATTTTCTTGAAGCATCTTTTCGAATTCTTTTGAAAGAATTTCTTTTTCGTCAAGATTTACTTTTCCTTTCAATAGTTCTCCTACTTTGTTTTCAATAAGTCTGTCATACATATTGCGAGAAGTAGCTTCATCTTGCAACATACTTTGAGCATAATTTGCCAACATGTCGTTGGTTAAATTATTCATGCCATATTGTGCAAACTGAGCTCTTGCAACATCCACTGCAAACTGTTGCATCTCATCTTCTTCTACTTTTAGATCGTTCTCCTTAACTAGCTTCTCTTTTGCAAGATGGTATTTAAGGTCTTCAACAATTTGTGGATATTCTTCTTCGATTTTCTCTTCTGTATTATTCTCGTTTGCTACAACTAGCCATTTTTTTAGGAATGCATCAGGAAACTCAACGTTTTCCATCTTACTCAAAATTAGCTTGCGAGTTTCTGCATTATACAGGTTGTCGGCTGCTGGCTTAATTTGTGACACATACGATTCTATTATCTTGTCTTTAAACTCTTCTTCACTGCTCACAACTCCTTCACCCAACACTTTGTCATAAAGCTCTTGGTTAAGTTCGGCTTCCTCGTATCGAGTAACCTCTTTTATTTCGAATGTGAAGTCAGAATTAATTTCTTCAACATCATCTTTTTCTACGTTAAGTAGTGATGCTATCTCAGTAGCGTGATTGTCATATGCAGTTTTTGGGTTGAATGTTACTATATCTCCTGCTTTCGCCCCAACAAATTTTTCTTTTATCTCCTCACTCTTTATGTATGATGGCATGATGATACCATTGTCCACAACAATGCCTTCTTCTTTTGGTTCGTTGTTTTCAAGCTCAGTTATAATTCCTTTCAAAAGGTCAGTGTCAAGTGCTCCCTCTTCTACCGTTTTGAATGAACCTGCATTTTGCTTGATGCTGTTTAATTGTTCTTCAATAACTTCCTCTTCTGGTTTCACGTTGTAATATGTAACTACATCATTATCTCCAAATTGTAGTTCGAACTCGGGTGCTATTGCAATATCAAATTTGAATTCGAAATCAACATCTTTATCGAAATCGATCTCTTTTTGTTCAGTTTCGTTTGGAAGAGGTTCGCCCAAAATGTTTAAATCATTGTCTTTGATGTATGTAAAAAGCTCATTGCTAACCATTTTGTTGATTTCTTCAGCAAGAACTGATTTGCCATACATTTTTTGAATAACTCCTTTTGGCACTTTCCCTTTTCTAAAGCCTGGAATTTCTGCACGGTTGCGAAATTGATTCAATGCTTTATCAACGTTTGATTGATAATCAGCTTGTTCTAGCTCAATGGTTATAATGCCATTTACATTGTCTGTTTTGTTGAGTGATACCTTCATTTATACGTGTTATTTTGACTTATTTCTATGTTATTGTTATGAAAATCAGCTGCTTTAATTGTGAAAACCGATTTTGGAAAATTGCATGCAAAAATACAGCATATATATTAAACCACAAAAGATATTTGACTGATAATTGTTTAAACATTGCAAAATAAGATATTTATATAACATCTAAATTACTATCTTTGTCGTTTTATAACTCCTAGATATGTATGCTGCAACGTAGTTCTAACAGATCGCTAATTTTTCATCTTATCCTTTTCTCTCTTGTAGGAGCATTTCTTGCAGGATTTGTGAGCGTGTCACTTTCGATGGCATTTCCAAATTATGCTGATAGTATTTGGATGCTTCGATTGAGTATAGTATTACAAGATGCCTTAGTATTGTTTTTTCCGGCTTATTCGGTCTTTAAATTCAGTACTGAACGTTCTTTCTTTATGTTGGGGCTGAAAAAGGATGAGCGGCTGGTTAGCAAATTATTGTTTGCATTGGCGGTATATGTTAGTGCCCTTGGGGCTACCACAATGTTGGCTAGATGGAATGCTAATGTGGTTTTTCCTGATTTTTTGTCGGGTCTGGAAACTAAATTTCGCTCAATGGAGGATTCTGCAATGCGTGTTACAGAGAAACTGCTTAGTGGTGTTGGATTACACGATTTGTTAATCAATCTCCTTTTGGTTGCCTTTTTGGCAGCATTGGTTGAGGAGGTTTTCTTTAGGGGTGCTCTACAGCAGTTATTGTCCAAATGGTTTAACAATGGTCATGTAGCTGTTTGGATATCGGCATTTATCTTTAGTGCTATTCACCTTCAATTCTTTGGTTTTGTGCCACGTTTTATTATGGGTGCAATTTTGGGATATTTGTTTTTCTATACTAATAATTTATGGGTGCCCATACTCTATCATTTTGCAAATAATGCAATTGTAGTGATTATAAATTTTTATTGGGGTGAGTCCTCTTTTGTGAAAAGCATGGATAGTGCGCCGCTCACTATTGTCTCGTGGATTGTTATGTTGCTAAGCCTAGGTGCCACATTTGTTCTTTTTGCAAAGTGGGGCAGAAAATATAAGCAAGGTTGATAAAGAAATAAAAGTAGTATTTAATAATTGTAGTAATAATAGTTTAATTATGATTCAGGTTGGAGATATTATATTATCGGACGAAATATTTGAAGAGCATTTTATTTGTGATTTATCTAAGTGCAAAGGCTCTTGTTGTGTTGAAGGAGATGCGGGTGCACCTCTTGAGGCAGATGAAATTGAAAAAATAAACTCTATTTTGCCCATTATTTGGGATGACCTTTCGCCTCAAGCTCGTGATTTGATTGAGTCGCAGGGAATATCGTATGAAGATTACGATGGGGAACAAGTTACATCTATAATAAATGGGCGTGAATGTGTTTTCACTTATGTTGATGAGGATGGTGTTACCAAATGTGCCATCGAAAAAGCAAATCGTGAGGGGCTCACAGATGTTAGAAAACCAATTTCATGTCATTTATACCCCATTCGGGTTAAGAAGTATCGTGGATACACGGCACTCAACTATTCACGCTGGTCTATTTGCAAGCCTGCTATTGCTTTGGGTAAAGCAAAGGGAGTAAGGATATATCAGTTTTTGAAAGAACCTCTTATCCGTGCATATGGAGAAGAATGGTATGAAGAGGTGTGTGAAGCAGCCAAGCTTTTGGAGGATGCCAAAAAATAGAGTTTTGCAAATAGAATAGTGAAATACAAGGCAACTATGAAACGAGTATAATAATCATTACTTACACCGGTAAGTTAATTATAGCTTGTTCCATATGATGCTATTTGATAATAAATAAATTAATTCATATGAAGATATTTTTGATAATCATCATAACAATCGTCGTTCTATTGATTGCATTAATTGTTTATGCCCGTTTGAAATTTAAGAATATGCCGTTAGCAGACCCTCATGAGAGTATCATGATTTTAAATGAGAAGAACTTTAATCAACGATTGCGCGGCAAATTGGTACTTGTTGATTTTTGGGCTGAATGGTGTGCTCCTTGTAGGGTGATGTTGCCTACTCTAAATGAAGTGGCAGCAAGTAGTGATGGAAGCTATATGGTGGGAAAGGTTGATGTTGAGAAAAACCAAGCACTGGCTCAAAAACTACAAATTCGCAGCATCCCTACTTTAGTGGTATTCAAGAATGGTAAAGAGGTGGCACGATATGTAGGTATTAAAACAAAAAACTTCTTGATTGATGAGCTAAAGAAACTATAGATATTTAAGTCTCAGTCAGTGCCTTCTTGCTAATGCAATATAGGCATTCATTGACTGAGATTTATTTTTTTGATAGTAGTTTTATTTAATTATTTCCGCAAAATCTTCAATGTTGTTATCTACATACTGTGCAATTATGAGTGTTTGTTCTTCTTCTATCTCCATGTATTTTTCTTCTAATTCATCAAATTGCTCGTATTGTTCATACATTGCCATAAACTCATCTTCGGTTGTTTCTTTTTCCAAATCTTGACGATTGGCATCGTATATTTCTTTAGCTTTATAAAGTATTTTAGATAAATCTCGAGCACCCATTTGTCGAAGTGCTTTAGCTGTGGGATTATCAAAAATATAACCTCCATATCCATTTTGAATAAGCTGTACGAAGCCTCCTTCACGAACCTCGTCTGTGAAATATCTAAATGCCAGCAAAGTGTGTTGATATCCATTTAACTTGTCCATATTGTCAGGAGTCATTCCATCTTTCATAACATTAATGTAAGCATTTGAAAATACGTTTAAAAACTCATCCATTCCCTTTTCTGCAGCTTCAATAATACGCTTTTCTTCTATTTGTACCATATAGATTGAACTTTGATTTTATTTTTTGTAAAAGTAGTTACTTTATTTTGAAAAAAAGACTATTTTTGTCACTGAACATTAATTTTATAATCTTAATCTTTGCATTATGGCAATTATCAAACCATTTAAAGGGGTAAGACCGCCCCGAAAGTATGTTGAACAGGTGGCTTCACGCCCCTATGATGTTTTAAACTCTGATGAGGCTCGTGCTGAAGCTGATGGCAATGAAAAATCACTTTATCGAATTATTAAACCTGAGATTGACTTCCCTATAGGGAAAGATGAGCACGATGAGGATGTTTATATCAAAGCAGCAGAGAATTATAAGTTGTTTCAAGAGAAGGGATGGCTTGTTCAAGACGAGCAAGAGATGTATTATGTTTATGGTCAAACTATGAATGGCAAAACGCAATACGGTCTTGTGGTGTGTGCATATGTAGATGACTACATGAGTGGAAAAATAAAGAAACATGAGCTGACCCGCAAGGACAAGGAAGAGGACAGAATGAAGCATGTTAGAGTGAATGATGCTAATATAGAACCCGTGTTCTTTGCTTATCACTATAACGAAGATATTGATAGAATAGTTAACCGCGTGATTGCAACTGATGCTGAGTATGATTTTACTTCAGTTGACGGCGTGGGGCATCATTTTTGGTTAATACCAGATGTTGAAGATATAAATAAAATCACCGATGTTTTTGCAACATTTCCATCTATGTATATTGCTGATGGACATCATCGATCGGCAGCGGCTGCACTGGTGGGCGCTGAAAAAGCAAAAAACAATCCAAATCATTCAGGTAAAGAGGAGTATAACTATTTCATGGCAGTATGCTTTCCAGATAATCAACTGACAATTATTGACTATAATCGTGTGGTGAAAGACTTGAATGGAATGTCGGATGAAGAGTTTGTTGAGAAGCTTCGTAAGAATTTTGACGTTGAGGAAAAAGGAACTGAGATATATAAACCCGATAAATTACACAATTTCTCTATGTATCTGTCGGGTAAATGGTATTCGATGACTGCTAATGAAGGTACCTATGATGATAATGACCCAATAGGTGTTCTTGATGTTACTGTTTTGTCAGATCTTGTGCTCGACGAATTGCTTGACATTAAGGATTTGCGCACAGATCAGCGTGTTGATTTTGTTGGCGGTATTCGAGGCTTGGAAGAGTTGGAGCGAAGGGTGGATAGTGGTGAAATGCGAGTTGCTTTTGCTCTATACCCTGTATCAATGAAGCAGCTAATGGATATTGCTGATACAGGCAATATTATGCCTCCCAAAACTACTTGGTTTGAGCCTAAGCTGCGCTCGGGGCTAGTGATTCATAAATTGCAATAGAGATGTTGCTGTGATAGATAACAAAAGCGACAAACTACTTTTGAATAGTTTGTCGCTTTTTTGTTTGTTAGAATGGGAAATCTTCACTATCTCCCTCTTCGGGATTAAATGGAGGAAAATCGGGGACTTCATCTGCTGGAGGTGTCTGTTGAGGAGCATTGTTGTCTTGTGCAACGACCTTCCATGCTTTAACATCTGTGTACCATCTTCCATTATATTCACGACTTTCTACATCAAAATCGATTATGTACATTGAGTCTACATTTAATTGTATGTTGTTGATTTTATCACCCCAGATTGATATACAAATTTTCTTTGGATACTGATCTTGAGTTTCTACAATAATATCTTGTTTTTTCCATTCCCCATTTCTTCCAATTCCTGATTGAAGTGGAAGTACTTGAATTAGCTTGGCTGTTAATTGCATTACTTAAATCTGTTTTATCTGTTTTTGTTTTAAATTGCGAATATAGAAGTAAAAAGGGGAATGAACAAATTAATATCTAATATTAGTATTTTCATTTTATCCTATTTGCCAACCCAAAAAAACTTTTAGTAGTGTGAGAAAAGTTGTTTCAGCCTAAAAGGATTTTTCCAATAACCACCAAATACAATATTTGATACAATCTCGGTGAATGTGTTGTTCCTTTTTGTAATACACATTAATAATTATTTATCTTTGTCTTTTATTAAATCACAGTTTAATTTTTTAAAATCATGGCAAAATATCGTTTAATTGTTTTGGTGCTGTTTGTTTTAGCACATTTTGGGGTTTTGTTTGCACAAGTGATGAAACCTTGCGTCGTAGGACCCATTAAAGATGAAAGAGACTTACCAGAAAATATTCCTGGTGAGACGATGGGACAAAAACTAGAGAGTCTCTTATTTTGGTCGCAAGAAGAGAAAGAACGTCGATTTCCTATAATGCATAAAATTTATCCAAGTATTATGGTGGAGGCAGGAAATGAAGAGCTTACACTAAAAAAAACAAAACAAATTGTTCCTAAATGGAATGATGGTAGCACGTTGAACTCGTATATCAATGACAATCGCATTGGTGGAGTGATTGCTATAAAAGATGGAAATATTATTGTTGAAGCCTATGGTGATGGTATTGACCAAAACACATTATGGACGTCATATTCTGTTGCTAAGTCGGTTTCGTCGATGCTTGTTGGGGTTGCATTGAAAGAGGGGGATATTGATAGTATTGACGATGTACTGGAAAAGTATATTACGGAACTTATTGGGTATCCATATGGTAAAGTGACTGTTCGCCAGTTATTGACAATGACATCTGGAATTGATTGGAATGAGGATTATGAAGACCCAAACTCGGATGTGGCACAAATGTATCAGAAAGAGTGTGATGGAGATGAAGCACATATTTTGACCTATATGAAGGGACTGAAACAGGTGAATAAGCCTGGTGAATATTGGAACTATAGTACTGGTGAAACTGACTTGATTGGGATATTGGTTCAAAAAGCTACGGGTAAGAGTTTAGCAGAGTATCTATTTGAAAAGATATGGAAATCATTTGGAATGCAACAATGTGCTTTTTGGCTTGCAGATGAATGTAGCAACCTAAATATTGGAGGAAGTGGCTTGTCGGCTAGCTTACGTGATTATGCTCGATTAGGATTATTAATGTTGCAGGATGGGAAAATTGGTGGCGAATCAATCTTTGCTGAAGAATGGCTCAGAAATGCTACTTCGTTGCTATACGAAATTGATGAAAATAATGGAGGATATGGCTATCTCTGGTGGAGAAATGCAGATGGTAGCTACACAGCAGAGGGCATTTTTGGGCAAATGATTTATATCAATCCATCTCAAAACTTGGTTATTGCTCAAATGGCAGCATGGCAAATGGCGGGGTCTGCCGAATTGTCGCAAAAACGTGATAATTTTATTAAAGCTGTTCTTGATGCTTTATAATTAATCTCATACCTTTGCTATCATATAACAGTCAAAAAGAATATGATAGACAAAACAATTCAAAAGCTAGCCTTTTCTCTATATTCTGAGGTGGTGGCTCATTATCGCTATTTACACAAGCATCCTGAGTTATCGTATCAGGAGGAGAGCACTGCTAGATATGTTTCTAATTTCTTATCAAAAGAAAATATTCATCACAAAACAAATATTGGTGGGCATGGTATATTGGCTTGGGTGGAAGGAAATAAACAGGGCAGTGGAAAAACCATTGCCCTTGTTGCTGATATGGACGCACTTCCTGTAGAAGAGCATAATGATGTTGACTATAAATCAATACATAAAGGAGTGATGCATGCATGTGGACATGACTCTCACACAGCAGCATTGATGGGGGCTGCAAAGATTATAAGTTTGAGTAGATCAAGTTTTTCGGGAACTATTCTATTTGTTTTTCAGCCTGGAGAAGAGATGTCTCCTGGTGGAGCCGATTTAATGTTGAAAGATGGATTGTTTGATAAATTCACTCCTGATTTGATTGTTAAACAGCATGCTTATGTGGATTTGCAAGCTGGTAATGTTGCATTTCAAACAGGCACAGTGATGGCATCTGCCGATGAGGTTCATGTTGTAGTTAAAGGCAAAGGTGGGCATGGTGCTTTGCCTCACGAACTTAATGATACGGTGCTTGCTGCCTCTAATGTTGTTGTTGCTTTGCAGCAAGTTGTTAGCCGTCGTCGTAATCCTTTTGAACCTATGACGCTTTCGTTTGGGAAGTTTATTGCAAATGGTGCCACCAATGTAATTCCGCCTGAGGTTGTCTTGGCCGGATCGTTGAGGTGTATGAACGAAGCAGAGCGCCAACGAATGTTGGCAATAATACCTGAAATAATCAATAATACTGCTGCTGCCTATGGTTGCCATTGTGAAATAAATATGCCTTCTGGATATCCCTGTACAATAAGTCACGATGATTATACTAAACATATAAAACAATTAGCTACCAAATTTTTAGGAGAGGGAAAAGTTTCTGAATATCCTCAGCGTATGACTGCCGAAGATTTCGGTTTTTACACTCAGATGTATCCATCATGTTTTTATAGATTTGGAGTTAACAATAATAATGGAAGTTGTGGAAATCTGCATTCATCTACGTTCCTAATAGATGAAAATGCTCTGTTGACAGCCATGAGCACGATTGCTTATATTGCCGTAGTGGAGGCAAGCAAATAATAAATTATTCCTATTTTGGTAGAAGAGAATGTTATTTTCTTTATTTTTGTGGTAAAATAAACGTTTTACTAACAAATTAAAAGTATAACAACTATGATGTATCATGATTTAGACGAACTAGATGAGAAAATATTAAAACAAATTATTCATAATGCTCGAACTCCATTTTTGGAGGTAGCCCGTGAGTGCGGTGTTTCGGGAGCAGCAATTCATCAGAGAGTTCAGAAGTTGACCAATGCAGGGGTTATTAAAGGATCTGAATTTGTGCTTGATCCTGAGAAAATTGGATTTGAAACTTGTGCTTATGTGGGTTTATATCTTAATTCTCCAACTGCATATGATGACGTTGTTAAAAAATTAGAGGAAATTCCTGAAGTTATTGAGTGCTATTATACAACAGGAGAGTATGATTTGCTAATAAAAGTATTTGCAAAAAACAATAAGGATTTACTTCGAATCATTCACTCAGAACTACAACCGTTAGGTCTCTCTAGAACCGAAACATTAATGTGCTTTAAAGAAGGGTTTAGGAAAAAGCTCCCAATTGATTTTTCGTAAACTATAATATCTAAGGTATAGATAACCTTAGATATTTAAGGCATATAATCTGTCTTAGCTCTTTATTCTTTATTATATGATTAGAAGTATAAAAATAAGAATTGATAGAACAAGACAGCTTATATGCCTTTTTTATTTAAGTGTGTTTGATACTTTTAATTATATCGGATAATATTAATATTATCATTAAAGTAAAGAAACAAGTAACAAAAAAGAGAAAATATGACTTCAAGAAGAAATTTTATTAAGAAAAGTGCATTTGGAGTGGCTGCTCTTGCGGTGAATCCATCTTTGGCAAGAAGTAGTTTGGTGAGTGCTGAGAGTGTGCTCCAATATAAATCAAAAAGACCTTCAAAGTCTAAAAGAGCTTTTACCTCTAATGCTATTGAGAACATTATAGCAAGGGTTAAACCCAAAATTAAAGATCAAAAGCTGGCATGGATGTTTGAGAACTGTTTCCCAAATACACTCGACACCACTGTGAAATACTCCAAAATAAATGGTAAGCACGATACTTTTGTGATAACAGGGGATATTGATGCAATGTGGTTGCGAGATTCGTCGGCACAGGTGTGGCCATACTTGCCACTTATGAAGGAAGATAAGAATTTGCAGAATATGATTGCAGGACTTATCAATAGACAAACAAAATGTATTGTTATAGACCCGTATGCCAATGCTTTTAATCCCGAGCCAAGACCAAATGGTAGATGGATGAGCGATGTTACTAAAATGACTCCCATGGTGTATGAACGTAAATGGGAAATCGATTCGCTTTGTTATCCTATAAGATTGGCTTATAACTATTGGAAACATACTGATGATATCTCTGTTTTTGATGCTCATTGGAAAAATGCAATGGCGTTGGTTGTAAGAACCTTTAAGGAACAACAACGAAAAGATGGCACAGGTCCTTACATGTTTCTTAGGGTTACGGACAGACAACTTGATACTTTAAATAATGTGGGATATGGCAATCCCATTAATCCCGTTGGGCTTATAGTTTCCTCATTTCGTCCTTCTGATGATGCTACAACTTTTGGCTTTTTAGTTCCTTCGAACATGTTTGCTGTTACTTCTCTTCGTCAATTGGTTGAGATATCTGAAACTGTAACCAAAGATGCATCATTTGCAAATGAGTGTAAGCAACTAGCTGATGAGGTAGAAGCAGCAATAAATAAATATTGTATTACGACACACCCAAATCATGGCCAGATTTATGCTTTCGAAGTTGATGGGTTCGGCAATCACTACCTAATGGATGATGCTAACATACCTAGTCTTTTGGCAATTCCTTATTTAGGGGATAAATGTGATGATAACGCCATCTATCAAAACACTCGTGGCTTTGTACTTAGCAAAGACAATCCATATTTCTTTAAGGGAGAAGCGGGAGAGGGTATTGGTGGTCCACATATTGGATACGATATGATATGGCCTATGAGCATAATAATGCGTGCTATGACAAGCAATAGTGATGAAGAGATTAAATATTGTGTGAAAATGCTTCGTGATAGTGATGCAAACACTGGGTTTATGCATGAGTCTTTCAATAAGGATAATCCCGAAAAGTTTACTAGATCCTGGTTTGCTTGGGTTAACACGTTGTTTGGTGAGTTGATACTAAAACTCGAGACTGAAGATAAGCTACATTTATTAGATATATAAAAAGAGATTGATATGAAAATTACAAAGTTATTATTTGCAATGATATTATTGGTGACATCGTGCACCAATATTTCAGTTTCATTTGAAAATTATGTGGAAGATCCTGTTGACTATGTGAGCATTCTAGTTGGAACACAATCGAAGTTTGAGTTGTCCACAGGCAATACATATCCTGCTATTGCAAGGCCATGGGGCATGAACTTCTGGTCGCCTCAAACTGGTAAAATGGGAGATGGCTGGATGTATCGATATGATGCTGATATGATAAGGGGATTTAAACAAACTCATCAACCAAGTCCATGGATGAATGATTATGGGCAGTTTTCTATTATGCCAATGACAGATAAGGTGGAGTTTGATGAAAATAAACGTGCTAGCTGGTTCTCACATAAAGCAGAAGTTGCAAAGCCATATTATTAT
>CAYFSV010000013.1:0-31726 GCA_964345815.1 uncultured Proteiniphilum sp.
TAGTTTCTTGCAATTATATGTTTGAGAGGTTATAAATATTTAATAAGAATAAGAAATAAATGAATAAAATACTATCATCGATTTTTGCTCTTCTATCAATAACAACTTTGATTGCTAGTGACACACAAGCACCGCCAAAACTTGTTGTTGGTATTACTATTGATCAGCTACGAGGTGATTATTTGGAGATGTTTAAACACACCTTCGGAGAGGGGGGATTTAAAAGATTACTGAATGAGGGATTGGTTTATACTGATACTAAGTATAACTTTCCTCATATAGATAGAGCATCTGCTATTGCAACAATTTATACTGGTGCAAATCCCGCATATCACGGAATAGTAAGTGAGAACAAATATAACTTAACTCATAATCAGGTGGTCTCATCCTATAAAGATGATTTTTATTCTGGAGTTTTCACTAGTGACCACTTTTCGTCTTTAGGATTGGCAGTGTCAACAATGACTGATGAGTTGAAAATTGCTTCAAATGGACAATCTGATGTTTTTGCTTTTGCTCCTAATCCTTCACAATCATTGGCTTCGGGAGGACACGCAGCCACAGCAGCTTATTGGGTTGATGATATAACAGGTTATTGGGCAACTTCATCATTCTATAAGACACAACGTTCGTTGGTAGAACAATATAACAGAACTCAAGAATCGTTGTATAGAAAAGTGGGATCAATATCATGGCGTCCAGCATTAGATGTTTCGAAGTATAATGCTTTTCCTTATACAAATAATGTATACAATTTTCAACATTTTTTCGGAGCAGATAAAAAGAATGGAGTTAAGCTATTAAAACAATCTCCATATGTAAATGAGGAGGTTAGGATAATAGCTGAAAAAGTACTAGACTTTAATAAATTGGGACAGCGAGGAAATCCTGACTTCTTAGCCTTAACTTTTTATGCTGGTCCTTACGAGAAAGCTCTAGATAAAAATTATTCTATTGAGATTCAAGATACATACTATAGATTAGACCAAGAGTTAGAAAAGTTATTTGATGCAATCGAAAGTAGTGTTGGATTAGAAAACACACTGGTTTTTGTGGCTTCAACAGGATATTTTAATGAGCAAGAGATATTTTACGATGGATATGTTTCTGCTGGTGGAGATTTTTACCCAGAAAGAAGTACATCTTTATTAAATATGTATTTGATGGCTATTTATGGCCGCGAACAATGGATAAGCAAGTATTATAATCAGCAGATATTTTTTAATAGAAAGTTGATTGAGGACAAGAAGATAAATTTTGTTGAGTTACAGCAAAAGGCAGCTGAATTTTTAGTTCAATCGGCAGGTATACAAGATGTTGTAACATCACATCAGATGCTCCATGGAGCATATAATCAAAATGTGCAATTCTACAGAAATGGCTATTACAAAGGAATCTCAGGTGATTTATTTCTTGAGTTGCAGCCAGGATGGAGAATAAAGTATGAGAATGATGACACTGATAGCAAATATAGAGTAAGAGATAATGCAATAAATTCTCCTTTATTCTTCTTAGGGCATAATATAAAGCCGCAAAAGATTGTTCGCACAGTTGATGCGACAGAAATAGCTCCTAGCGTTTCTCACCGATTGCGAATTCGTGCACCGAATGGGGCAAAAGCTTCGGTATTAAAAGAATTATTTTAGTGAGAAAACAATATTAACAAATCAAATTAGACAAAAACAGAATAAAATATGGGTTTCAATAAATTTATAAGCAAACTATTTGGAAACAAGGCTCAACGAGACTTAAACAAGATAAATCCTATAGTAAATAAAATTAAAGAGGTTTATCCTTCTATTGAGAGGCTAAGTCATGATGATTTAAGAGCTAAAACAAGAGAACTTGAACAAAAGATAGAAGAGCATATTGCCAGCGACAAATTAAAAATTGAAGAGCTAAAGAGCAATTTGAAGAACATCGATATTGAGAAAAGAGAATCGGTATGGAAAGAAATTGATAGAATTGAGGAAGATATTACAATCAAGCTTGATAAGTTTCTTGATGAAATATTGCCTGAAGCTTTCTCAATTGTAAAAGAAACTGCAAGGAGATTTACAGAAAATGAAGAAATTGTGGTTACTGCAACTGAGTTTGATAAAGATTTGGCAGCATCTCATGATTTTGTGGAAATCAATGAGGATAAGGCTATTTATAAAAATCATTGGATAGCGGGTGGCAATGAAATAGTGTGGGAAATGATCCATTATGATGTGCAGTTATTTGGTGGTGTTGTTTTACATCAAGGGAAAATTGCAGAGATGGCAACTGGTGAGGGAAAGACATTAGTTGCAACACTTCCTGTGTTTTTAAATGCATTGACTCACAGAGGAGTTCACGTAGTAACTGTTAATGATTATTTATCGAAGCGTGACTCAGAATGGATGGGTCCTATTTATATGTTTCATGGCTTATCGGTTGATTGTATAGATAAGCACGAGCCTAACTCGGATTCAAGAAGGAAAGCATATAATGCAGATATTACCTTTGGAACAAATAATGAATTTGGATTTGATTATCTGCGTGATAATATGGCTGTATCGCCTAAGGATTTGGTTCAGAGGAAACATAACTATGCTATTGTGGACGAGGTGGACTCGGTGTTAATCGATGATGCCAGGACCCCATTGATTATTTCGGGACCAGTCCCAAAAGGAGATGATCAATTATTTGATGTGTTTAGGCCTAAGATAGAACAGCTCGTAAAGATACAAAGAGATTACACGACAAAACTACTTGCTGAAGCAAAAATAAAAATGGCATCTAGCGATAAGAAGGAACAAGAAGAAGGTGTTTTGCAACTGTTCCGCTCTTATAAAGGTATGCCTAAATATAAGCCACTTATCAAGTTTTTAAGTGAACAAGGTGTCAAAGCGTCGCTATTGAAAACAGAAGAGTTTTATATGCAAGAGCAATCAAGAAATATGCATATTGCCACCGATCCACTATACTTTGTAATTGATGAAAAACAGAATAGTATAGAACTGACAGATAAGGGTATTGATGCTCTAACCGGAAATTCTGACGATCCGCATTTCTTTGTTTTGCCTGATATTGCTAGTCAACTTGCAGAACTTGATAATTTTGATATATCGGATGAAGAAAAAGCTACCAAAAAAGATGAACTACTTCAGAATTATGCTATAAAGTCTGAACGTGTCCATACTGTGAATCAGTTACTAAAGGCATACACATTATTTGAGAAAGATGATGAATATGTTGTGATTGATAATAAAGTTAAGATTGTTGACGAGCAAACAGGACGTATTATGGAGGGACGTCGTTATTCGGATGGACTCCACCAAGCTATTGAAGCTAAGGAACATGTGAAAGTAGAAGCTGCAACACAAACATTTGCTACTATCACACTTCAGAACTACTTTAGAATGTATAACAAGCTTTCCGGTATGACAGGTACTGCAGAAACGGAAGCAGGTGAGCTTTGGGACATTTATGAATTGGATGTTGTGGTTATACCAACCAATCGTCCTATTCAAAGAAATGATATGAATGACCGAATCTATAAAACTAAAAGAGAAAAATATACAGCAGTTATTGAAGAGATAGAAGAGTACATTTCAAAAGGACGACCAGTGTTGGTTGGTACAACATCAGTTGAAATTTCGGAGTTGTTGAGTAGAATGTTAACCATAAGAAAAATCAAGCACGATGTTCTAAATGCTAAATTGCACCAAAGAGAGGCTGAAATTGTAGCAAATGCAGGACAAGAAGGGATGGTTACAATTGCTACAAATATGGCCGGTCGTGGTACAGATATTAAGTTGTCTCAATCGGTGAAAGATGCTGGTGGACTCGCAATTATTGGAACCGAGCGTCACGAGAGCCGTCGTGTAGATAGACAGCTTAGAGGTAGAGCTGGACGTCAGGGTGATCCAGGATCATCAGTATTCTTTGTTTCATTGGAAGATGATTTAATGCGACTCTTTGCAACAGAAAAGATTGCAGGTCTTATGGATAGAATGGGCTTTAAAGAGGGTGATGTGTTGGAGCATGATATGTTAAACAAATCTGTTGAGAGAGCACAGAAAAAAGTTGAAGAAAACAACTTTGGTATAAGAAAGCGTTTGTTGGAATATGATGATGTTATGAACTCTCAACGTGAGCTTATCTATAAACGAAGACGAAATGCTCTCATCGGAGAAAGAATAGAAAACGATATTGCCAATATAATAAAAGATACTGCTAGAACAATAGTAGAGGACTTTGAGGATGATTATGAAAATATGAAACTAGAACTCTATAAAGTGATGGCTATGGAAATACCGTTTGACGAGGAAGAAATGAAGGATATGAAACTGGATGTTCAGGTTGAAAAGGTTATGGATAATGCTATAACTATATTTAAACGTAAAACTGATCGATTGGCAGAGATTGCTCAACCAGTTATAAAAAATGTATTTGAACAACAAGGTGCATTATACGAGAATATCTTGATTCCAATTACGGATGGAAAAAAGGTCTATAATATATCAACCAATCTTAAGGACGCATATGAATCTGATTCAAAAGAGCTTGTGAGGGCATTTGAAAAATCGATATTACTTCATACAATCGATGAAAACTGGAAAGATCATTTACGTGAAATGGATGATTTAAGACAATCGGTTCAGAATGCAAGTTATGAGCAAAAAGATCCTTTATTGATTTACAAACTGGAGTCTTTCAACTTGTTTAAGCTTATGGTAAAAGATGTGAATACAAAGGCAGTATCTGTTCTAATGCGTGGTCAAATTCCAATTAGAGATTCTGAAGGTGTACAACAAGCTGCACCAGAACAGAAAACTGATTATAGTAAATACAAAACCCAAAAAGATGATGTTGATAATCAGAATTTGAGTCAAGGAGATCCAACACCAAAAGAGAGAAAATTAGAGCCTATTAGAGTGGAAAAGAAAGTCGGAAGAAACGAACCTTGCCCATGTGGAAGTGGCAAAAAATTTAAGAACTGTCACGGTAAAATACAGTAATAGAAACAATATAAGTGAACTTAGATTAGTTTCTAGTTAATGCATAAAAAAGGGGAAATATCATTTTGTGATATTTCCCTGATTTTTTTGATTGTGTTTAGCCTTTAAATGCAATCTTTAGTATATAGGATAGAGACAATAAAGCGGTAGTAGTATACGCATTTTTAGACCTTATTTTTTTGTTAAATCATGAAAAAGCCGTACCTTAGTGTATTATTTTGAAAATATAGATTGATTAAGTTTAATATCATGATAATCAATGGTATATAAATATTAATATAATGATAATTAATCACATAAAAGTATGATTGACCAAGAAGATAGAGTCATTAAGATTAACATCGAAGATGAAATGAAGTCTGCGTACATCGATTATTCGATGTCCGTTATTGTATCACGAGCTTTACCAGACGTTAGAGATGGATTCAAACCAGTTCATAGGCGTATATTATTTGGGATGTCAGAGTTAGGAAACTCATCGGATAAACCACATAAGAAGTCTGCTAGAATTGTTGGTGAAGTGTTAGGTAAGTACCACCCTCATGGTGATTCATCTGTTTACAACGCTATGGTTCGTCTAGCTCAAACATGGAGTATGAGATATACTTTGGTAGATGGACAAGGAAATATGGGAAGTGTCGACGGAGATAGCCCTGCGGCTATGCGTTATACAGAAGCTAGGTTAAATAAGCTTTCAGAAGAGATGCTTAGGGATATTGACAAAGAGACCGTAGATTTCCAACTTAACTTTGATGATACATTAAAAGAGCCAACAGTTTTGCCCACTAGAATACCAAACTTATTAATAAATGGTGCATCCGGCATTGCGGTGGGTATGGCAACAAATATGGCACCACACAACTTGAATGAAGTTATCGATGGAACCATTCAATATATTGATAATGAATATATAACCATCGAGGAGTTAATGAAATATATTAAGGCTCCAGACTTCCCAACAGGAGGTTACATATATGGTTATAAAGGTGTTCAAGAAGCTTTCGAGACAGGAAGAGGTAGAGTTGTTATGAGAGGTAGAGCCGAGATTGAGTCAGAAAGAAATACTGAACAAATTATTATTTCTGAAATACCTTATCTTGTTAACAAAGCAGATTTAATTAAAAATATTGCAGATTTAGTTTCTGAGAAAAGAATAGAGGGTATATCTAATATCAATGATGAATCTGACAGACGGGGAATGAGGATTGTTGTTGATGTTAAGCGAGATGCCAATGCAAATGTCGTTCTTAACACTCTCTACAAGTTAACTGCTTTACAATCGTCATTTAGTGTAAATAATATTGCGCTTGTTCAGGGACGACCAATGTTGTTGAATCTAAAACAAATGATTGTTTATTTTGTCGAGCATAGACATGAGGTTGTAGTAAGAAGAACTGAATTTGAACTTCGTAAGGCAGAAGAAAGAGCGCATATACTAGAAGGACTAATTATTGCATCAGATAATATTGATGAGGTTATATCTATTATAAGAAGTTCATCAACGCCCCAGAATGCCATGCAACGACTTATAGATCGATTTGATTTGAGCGATATTCAATCTCGTGCTATTGTTGAAATGAGACTGAGACAATTGACTGGTCTTGAGCAGGATAAGCTAAGAGGAGAATACGACGAGCTTCAAAAAACAATTGCTTATTTAAAAGAAGTTCTCGAAAACAAAGAAATGAGAATGAATATCATAAAAGAAGAGCTTTTGGAAATCAAGCAAAAATATGGTGATGATCGTAGATCAGAAATTGTTTATGCTTCAGAAGAGATGAATCCAGAAGACTTTTATGCTGATGATGAGATGATTATCACAATTTCTCATCTAGGTTACATTAAGAGAACTCCTTTAAGCGAATTTAGAACCCAAAGTAGGGGTGGAGTAGGGGCTCGAGGCTCGCAAACAAGAGATGAGGATTTTGTAGAATATATATATCCTGCCACAAACCACAATTACATGTTGCTTTTCACTCAAAAAGGTAAATGCTTTTGGTTAAGAGTCTTTGAAATTCCCGAAGGTTCAAAAACTTCAAAAGGAAGAGCAATTCAAAATATTTTAAATATTGACTCAGATGACAGTGTTACAGCTTTTATAAGAGTAAATACTTTAGATGACAAAGAATATATTAATTCAAACTATCTCGTTTTTGCAACTGAAAAAGGTGTAATAAAGAAAACACTTCTTGAGGCTTACTCAAGACCTCGACAAACTGGTGTTATTGCTATGACTTTGCGAGAAGATGATAAGGTTATTTCTGTTAGAATGACAGATGGAACCAAAGATATCATAATGGCTAACAGAAATGGTAGAGCACTTAGATTTAGTGAATCGGATGCAAGGGCTATGGGAAGAACAGCTAGCGGTGTGAGAGGAATGAGACTTGATGAGAATAATGATGATAGATTGATTGGAATGATAGCAATGGATTCTGATTCAACCGATTCTATTTTAGTTGTATCTGAACAAGGATATGGAAAACGCACATTATTAAATGATGATGATGGTGAACCTGTCTATAGAATTACAAGACGAGGTGGTAAAGGTGTTAGAACATTGAATATATCAGAAAAAACCGGTAAAGTTGTTTCTATTAAAAGTGTAACTGATGAAAATGACTTAATGATTATCAACAAATCAGGAATCACAATTAGAATGAGTATTTCAGAAATAAGATTGAGTGGCAGGGCAACACAAGGTGTGAAGCTTATTAATCTTGGTAGGAGAAATGACGAAATTGCTTCCGTCTGCAAAGTTAGTTCACTTGATGATGAAGAAAATTCCGCTGAAAATGAAGAAAATGGAGAGAGTTCTGAATAATTAGACTGTGAGGTATTGCTAGTATTTAAACTATTTCTACCTTTACAGTCTATTTAATATATTGAACATTAAAATAAATTAGAATTATAAATTCAAAAAAGAAAAACAAGAATGAAAGTGATGAAAAAATTATTATTATTGAGCATGGTAACTATTTTTGCCACTACATCTATTTTTGCGCAAAAATCTGTAGTTCGAGATGCTAAGAGATCATTGAAGAGTAATGATTTAAATGAGGCAAGGACACTAATAAAGCAAGCCATTGAAAATCCTGAAACTTCAAACGATCCTGAAACATGGAAAATTTATGGTGACATTGGTGACAAAGCATTTGACAATGAAAGAACAAAAGAAATGCTTTCGCAGAACGCTAATGAGCAAGCAATGTATGATGGATTATTAGAATCTTATTTGCCATACGTTAAAGCGGACTCTTTAGGTGAGCTTCCAAATGCAAAAGGAAAGGTCAGAAATAGAGTTAGAAAAGAAATTCAAGGAAAGCTAAAAGCAAATCACCAATTTTACATTAACGGAGGACTTTTCTATAATGAGAAGCAAGATTTTGCTAAAGCAACTCAATTCTTTGAAACGTTTTGGGATATACCAACACTTGCTATGTTCGAAGGCTCAAAAGATGCGTTTGTATTAGATAGTACTTACCAAACTATCAAATATTATGCAATTATAACTGCTATTCAAGGTGAGAACCATGACAAAGCTCTTTCACTAATAAAAAGAGCTGCAAGTGAACCGTTTATAGAGAATAGCGCATTCGAGGAAAGCGATTTATATGAGCTAATGGCTAGTGAGTATATGCAAAAAGGTGATACAATTAAGTATGTTGAAACTCTTCACGAGGGTGCCGATAAGTTCCCAAAAAGTAAGTATTTTATACCCAACCTAGTTAATGTGTTCATCCGAAATGGTGAAAATGAAAAAGCAATTGAATATCTCGATACAGCAATCAAAAATGATCCATCAAATGCTTGTGACCTTAATAGTGTTAAGGGTGCACTAATGCAAGAAAAAGGTGATTATAAAGGAGCTGAAGAAGAGTACCAAAAAGCTCTTACTCAGGACCCCAATTGTGAGAGAGCGCTTGAAGCTATAGCAGTTAATTATATCTTGCAAGCCCAAGATATTAAGGAAATTACAGCAACACTTTCAGATAGAAAAGAGCAGGTTGAGAATGATAAAAAAACTATAGAGTTTTACGAAGCTTCGCTTCCATATCTCGAAAAATTTAAAAATGCACTTGTCGAAAGAGATGCAGATGCTACAACTCTTGATGGAGCTCTTATGAAGCTTAGAAATGTTTATTATAACTTAAGCATGATGGGAGTAGACAAATCTGAAGAATTAAAGAAAGTAGAAGAGGAATTAGGAATATAAGAACTTCTTGATCTTAAACTAAAGGAGGATATTTTTATTCAAAATATCCTCCTTTTTTATGTTCATACTTTTAACTTACACTAATCACTATTAAACATAATAGTGATTATCATTATATATTGTCGTTTAATTTATATGAGATATAGTTCTTTTTTAGTACTTTTGTAGTAAATATTACAGATTCTTTTCTTGTAAATAAGATGTAATTCATTTATTAATTTCCTAATTTAGATTTTTTGCTTGTAATGAATAGTAATCAGCGATACAATCAACGAGGTGTTTCTGCTTCAAAAGAAGACGTGCATAATGCCATAAAAAACATTGACAAAGGTTTATATCCAAAAGCTTTTTGTAAAATAATTCCTGATATTTTAGGTGGTGATCCCGAATATTGCAACATTATGCATGCTGACGGTGCAGGAACTAAATCATCTCTAGCATACGTTTACTGGAAAGAAACCGGAGATCTTTCTGTTTGGAAAGGTATAGCTCAAGATGCACTAATAATGAATATTGATGACTTGCTTTGTGTTGGAGCTACTGATAATATTCTTTTGTCATCAACCATAGGTCGAAACAAAAACCTAATTCCTGGTGAGGTGCTATCTGCTATTATTAATGGAACAAATGAACTATGCGAAGATCTTAGCAAATTAGGTGTTGGCGTTTTTCCTACTGGTGGCGAAACAGCTGATGTTGGAGATCTAGTTAGAACTATAATAGTTGATAGCACAGTAGCTTGCAGAATGAAGCGAGAAGATGTCATCGATAACTCCAATATTCAATCAGGTGATGTCGTGGTTGGGTTATCGTCTTCAGGAACAGCTAGTTACGAGTTGGAGTATAATGGAGGTATGGGAAGTAATGGACTCACATCTGCTAGACATGATGTTTTTAATAACTATTTAGCAACAAAATACCCTGAAAGCTATGATGGAAGTATTCCTTCAGAATTAATATATTCGGGAAGCATGAACTTAACAGATCAGATTGAAGGTTTAAGTATCGATGCTGGTAAATTAGTATTATCCCCTACTCGTACATATGCACCAATTATCTCGGAAATATTGAAGGAAATGAGAGATAAAATTCATGGTATGGTACATTGTTCTGGAGGTGCCCAAACAAAAATATTGCACTTTCTAGGTGACAATTTGAAGGTAATAAAGGATAACATGTTCCCTGTTCCTCCGCTATTTGAGCTTATTCACAAAGAGTCAAATACCGATTGGAAAGAGATGTATAAAGTTTTCAATATGGGACATCGTATGGAGATTTATCTTCCAGAAGAATACGCTCAATCTGTTATTAATATTTCTAAATCTTTCAATGTAGACGCACAAGTAGTAGGTAGGGTTGAAGCATCAGCAACCAAAGAGTTAATTATAGAAAGTGAGTTTGGGGTGTTTCACTATGATTAACCGTCTAATAATAAGAATACTAACTCCAATTGATAAAATATATTTTAAAATAGAATTCAAATAAATATGTCAGAAAACTCATTATTAATAAAGCTTGAACATTTGGTAACCAAATTTAATGAAATAGGTACATTAATTACCGATCCAGATGTTATAAGCGACATGAAGAGGTTTGTAAAACTAAACAAAGAATATAGTGAATTACAACGTATTGTCGATGCTCGAAATGAGTATAAAGCGGCTATAGATGCTATAGACGAAGCTAAAATGATTCTTGAAAATGAGAGTGATTCTGACTTAAGACAACTTGCTAACGAGGATTTGTCTGTTAATAGTGAGAAAATACCTGAGCTAGAAGAAAGGATTAAGATTCTGTTAATTCCTGCTGACCCAGAAGATTCCAAGAATGTTATTATGGAGGTTCGTGGCGGAACTGGTGGCGACGAAGCTTCTATTTTTGCAGGCGATCTCTACAAAATGTACACAAGATATTGTGAAAGTAAAGGGTGGCAAACAGAAATCACTAGTTACACAGAAGGAACTGCTGGCGGTTTTAAAGAAATTATCTTCAAAGTCACTGGAAATGATGTGTATGGCACTTTAAAATATGAGTCGGGTGTGCATAGGGTACAACGAGTTCCTCAAACTGAAACACAAGGAAGAGTCCATACCTCTGCAGCTACAATTGCAGTCCTCCCCGAAGCCGAGGAGTTCGATATCGAGATTAATCCAGCTGACATCGAAATTCAAACAGCCCGTTCAAGCGGTGCAGGAGGTCAGCACGTAAATAAAGTTGAAACAAAAGTTCAACTCACACACAAACCATCTGGAATTGTGATTGTATGTCAAGCTGGTCGATCTCAAGTGCAAAACCGTGAAACGGCAATGCAAATGCTTCGCACAAGACTATATGATTTAGAGCTAACAAAACGTGTAGGCGACATTGCTTCACGCCGCAAAAGCTTAGTGTCAACTGGTGATAGATCTGCAAAAATCAGAACATACAACTATCCACAAGGGCGAATCACCGACCATCGGATTAATTACACATCATATAATCTATCTGCGTTTATGGACGGAGAAATTCAGGATGTTATCGATCAATTAATAATAACTGAGAATGCCGAAAAGATGAAAGAGGCAGAGATATAGAATTAATAAAAAAAGATAGATATGACAAAGCAAGAATTATTTGAGCAAATAAAGAAGAAACAATCATTTCTCTGCATTGGACTCGACACTGATATAAAAAAAATTCCTACCCACCTATTGGAAAAGGAAGACCCATTATATTCTTTTAACAAAGAGATGGTTGACAAAACCGCTGCTTATTGTGTTGCCTATAAGCCTAATTTGGCATTTTATGAGAGCCTCGGAGTAAAAGGATGGCTATCCTTTGAGAAAACTGTTGCATATATCAGACAAAGGCACCCTGAAATCTTTATTATTGCCGACGCCAAAAGAGGCGATATTGGAAATACGAGCGAAATGTATGCGCGAACCTTCTTCGAAACAGCTAAGGTAGATGCAGTCACAGTTGCTCCATATATGGGTGAAGATAGTGTTGGTCCGTTCTTAAACTACGACAACAAGTGGGTAATACTGCTCGCTCTAACAAGCAACAAGGGCTCACAAGATTTCCAGTTTACTGAAGACGCTTCAGGTGAAAAGCTTTTCGAGAAAGTCTTGAAAACCTCACAATCATGGGGAAACGAAGACCAAATGATGTATGTGGTTGGAGCCACACAAGGCGAAATGTTTAAAGAGGTAAGGAAGCATGTCCCCAATCATTTTCTCTTGGTTCCAGGTGTAGGAGCACAGGGTGGTTCGTTAGAAGAAGTGTGCAAATATGGAATGAACAATCAATGTGGCCTGCTTGTCAACTCTTCAAGAGGCATAATCTATGCTAGCAACAGTGAAGACTATGCATTTAAAGCAGCCGAAGAGGCAAAAAAGCTGCAATTAGAAATGAAAGAAATGCTTTCTACCTATTTAGGCTAACAAGAATACATTTCACAATACAAATATTATTAGAGCGAGGACTGTAATCTATATCAGTTCTCGTTTTTTATTTACACCTTTCTACACACAATCCAAACCTTACTATTTGATTTCAGTGTAGTAGCAAAAATATAAAGTTCACCACCTTCCTCGATTTTAGAAGCTCTTCTAATCTCGGCAACCGATTTAGGATAATTCCGCACAGTTATGTTAGCCTTCTTATTTTTTTTGCAAAATTCAGCGATATTTCGCTTACTAGGAGTAAAATAGTCAACAACCTCAAAAGCTCTACCTGGAAAAGATTCTCTCAATTCATTAGAAGTGTATAAATGGCTATTTAAATGCAACTTATAAAGGTCAAAACGCTGTGCAATCAGTCTAAAGGCGCCAGATTTTAATATTGAACCATTCGGCTCATAAAGATAACTCATAACCAAATCCGTATATTCAACATCCGCCACATGCTCATCATCAAGGTTGAAGTCAAAAACCTCTTCCACCTCATTTTTTCTCAAATTTGTGGTGCTAATCCTAGTAGGCTTATCATCCTTCGACATCACCAACAGCAGCTCCTTGCATTCATTATCTACAGAAATAATATGAACTTCAGAAATATTTGAAATAACTTTCAGCGCAGAGGCAATATCAAGCATTGGAGAATATTTTATTATTGTTTTCTTTGACTTATTCACCAAATCACTTTGAATTTCTATGATATTGGGTAGGCAATCTTCAATTAAAAAAACCTTCCTTCCAGACGACTCCCTCCTCGAAGGATCTAAATAGATAATATCTGCAAACTTCAATTGATTTTGCAAATACCAAACGCCATCAGCATTAACAACCTCAAAGTTCTGAAGCCCCAAAATTCCAAAGTTGTGGTTGGCAATCTCACACAACTCCTTATTAATCTCCAAATAAGTGGACCTAAGGGAATGCCTAGCCAAATGATAAAAATCAACACCAAATCCCCCAGTCAAATCAACAAACGATTTATTGTCATTCCCCGCAACCCTCAATTTGTAAATTGCAGTTTGCTCCGAAGAGGCTTGTTCCATCGACAAGCTCTTTGGATATATAATTTCCTCGTTGTTATACCATGACTCTATCTTCTTCCTTGCAATTTGACGACCTCTAATCTGTTTGAGAATGAATTCGATACGTTCAACATTCAAGTTGGTCTTTCTTAATTCTAGAGCCAACTCCGACGTGCTCTTGCTCTCGTTGTCAAGTATAAAATCGATATCTTCTTTTGAAAAATACATACTTCAAATTATTGGGAGATACGTATATAAGCAAAAACAACCAGACCTGTTAAACACAGCTGGTTGTTTTTTCAACTAAAAAATATAATTTTATGGATATATTACTATCCTAAATTGTTCAATTATACTCTATTAAGCTTCTGCTTCTGCGTTAGGAAGAACAGATACAAACGAGCGATTGTTGTGACGCTTGCGGAAAACCACAGTACCGTCTATCAATGCAAAAAGCGTATGATCTTTACCAATTCCTACATTTTCACCTGGATGATGTGCAGTACCACGTTGGCGAACAATAATGTTACCTGCTCTTACCGCTTCACCACCAAAGATTTTAACGCCCAATCGCTTACTGTGCGATTCGCGACCGTTTTTCGAGCTACCTACACCTTTTTTATGTGCCATTTTCTTCTAGTTTTAAATGATTAAGCAATAATTTCTTTAACTCTCACTTCAGAAAACTGTTGGCGATGGCCATTCAATTTCTGATAACCTTTTCTTCTTTTCTTTTTGAAAACAAGAACCTTATCACCTTTCACATGTGATAATACCTCTACCACAACTTTGGCTCCTTCAATAACTGGTGTACCAACTTGAATGCTACCTTCATTATCAATTAGCATCACTTTGTCAAATTCCACCGTGCTACCTTCGTCAGCTTTAATTTTGTGGACAAATAATTTTTGGTCTTGTTGCACTTTAAATTGCTGACCTTGAATATCTACTATTACGTACATATATAAAAAATAACTATTAAGTTATTACCTAGGGCGAGTTGATATATTCAACTTCTTTTTTAGCCCGTTGGCAAATCAAGGCGCAAAATTACATTATTATTCTATTCTTTCCAAGAAATACTGCCACTAAATGCTATAGTGGCGCATTAAAAAACAAAAGAGAGATAATTATTGGTTACAATAACTTATCTCTCTTTTAGCTATCAATAATAAACTAACAACATTACAACTAAAAGTGGAGAATATCGGACTCGAACCGATCACCTTTTGACTGCCAGTCAAACGCTCTAGCCAGATGAGCTAATCCCCCATTTTTCGTAAATGCTTTGCAAAGATAGACTTTTTATTTAAATTTGCAAAGACAATCAAAAAGTAATTATAAATTCAGCCTCACTCAATTATGATAATATACAACACAACATTTAGTGTTCCAAAAGCGATGCAAATAGAGTTTATCAGATTTATGCGCGAAGAGTATGTTCCTCAGGCACTTAAGTGTGGAATAATAAAAGAGCCACGCTTGTCTCGAGTTTATTCTCAAGAGGCGGAAGATGGGTATTCTTATGCTCTCGAATTCACGGCTAACAATCTTGAAGACCTCGAAGCGTGGAACACAAAAACAGGTCGCAAACTATATTTCTCTTTAATCAAAAAATTCAAACAGAACATTCCGGGATTTGCTTCAGTGCTCCAACCCGTCAACCTAATGCTATGAAAACCACTCCAGTAATCAAAGAGCGAATTATTATGGGGATCGACCCCGGCACCCACGTAATGGGCTATGGTGTCATCAAGGTGATCAACAATAAGCCCTCACTCGAAAACATGGGAATAATACAATTAAATAAATATGGGGATCATTATCTGCGTCTGGCAAAAATACACTCCCGAATAATCGGGTTGATAGATGAATATTTGCCTGATGAGTTGGCTATTGAAGCACCATTCTTTGGCAAAAACGTACAAAGCATGCTCAAGCTAGGTAGAGCTCAAGGCGTAGCAATAGCTGCAGCCATCTCTCGCGATATTCCAATTTTTGAGTATGCACCACTCAAAATCAAAATGGCAATAACTGGAAATGGAAGAGCGGCAAAAGAACAAGTTGCATTCATGGTCCAAAACATTCTCAAGATACCAAAAGAAAACATGTTGCCTCAATTAGACGCAACCGACGGAATAGCAGCTGCACTTTGTCATTTCTATCAATCACAATCTTCCCTTGCAGGCAAAACCAAATTTAAGGACTGGAAGGATTTTGTAAATAAAAACCAAGACAAGATTGTGAAGTAGCCCTAAATCACTTTTTGTTTATCGTAAACGTTTCAAACGTGTTATCGTCATAATATATAATTATCTGACTTATTTTCTTAGCAACCGTCTTTATGGCTATATTAGGCTCATTACCAGACACACCACTCTCTCTACTTAGGCTATTAACCCTATTTGCAGCCATTATTTCCGCCGCTCCCGCCGCACCCTCACTACTATCGTCTCCATTTGCAAACAAACTACCATCTACATTCACATTTGTATCTCTCATTTCATCATTATACATTTCTCCCTTTCCCGACAATAGCCAGTCCGAATTAATATAAGGCATCTCATTCAAAATACTCATCACAACATCTAAGCTAGGATTGTTGCGTCCATTCAAAATATGAGAAATCACAGCACGACTAACATTTAGCTTGTCAGCCATTTTTGTAGGTGTCAAATCCTCTTTTTCAATAATTTCCTTGATTCGTTCCTTCATATCCAATAATTTTCGCATTCTGTATATAAATACGAGAAGTAGTTTCAGTACACAAATGTATAAAATCTAATTTACATATGCAAACAATGCTTGCCTACATTTGTGTCATACAAATGTATCTCTTTGTTCCACAAATGTATCGCTCTGGTTCACATCTCATAACACTAGCATATCTGCCCAATAAGTATCACTTTACATATTGGGGGTTAACAACTAGTATTTAGATATTTAAGTGTTTGTCAATATTCCAATTAACACAATATTCCACTTTTCACAATTATAATATATCTAATAAAAGTAATACTTTATCTTTAATATATTAAAAGCTTTATATTAAATAGTTGACCCCACTACCCTACTCCTGTTACATTGGTTAATGAATATACTTCACAAATGTAGTCAGTTAACATTGCAAAACCAACAATTGTCAACACTAAAACGCCATATGTTCCATTTGTGTACTGGATACAAATGTATAATACAAATCTGTCATGTATGTAAATATAATTACACGCAACTTGCAATTTTATTAATATATGTGTTTGTCAACTATCTTTCTCGATCCATCCAACACCTTTTTGGTATCAAATCTTCCCAAAATATCTTTTGCACGACCAATCTATCATCACAAATTAAATATTCGATTCTGGTGAACTTTAATTAGCCCCAATATGTTTAGTATACAATCATTTAAGGCTATATATCAATGTTGAGATTTTGTAACAGATAATTCAAAATCAAACATATTAATGGTAGCCACGATAAAAAATGAATTAATAAACCCTAGAAAACAATGAAACGATATATAACTCTACTAGCAAGCATATTTATTCTTATCACAGTAGCATTTTCACAAAACAATAGCAATATGAACCTTTACGATTTTAAAGTTGAAGATATAGATGGAAACGAATTTGACTTTGCCCAATTAAAGGACAAAAAAGTAATGATTGTAAATGTTGCATCAAAGTGTGGACTCACACCCCAATACAAACAACTTCAAGAACTGTACGAAAAATATAAAGACACAGGATTTGTTATTGTCGGCTTTCCCGCCAACAATTTTAACAATCAAGAACCCGGGAATAACGATGAAATCAAAGAGTTCTGCACCATGGAGTATGACGTAACATTCCCCCTAATGAGCAAAATAAGTGTGGTAGGTGCCGACAAAGCTCCAATTTATAAATGGCTAACTCAAAAAGAAAATAATGGTGTTTTAGATCAAGAAGTCACTTGGAACTTCCAAAAGTTTCTCATAAATAGACAAGGCAATCTAGAATCCGTAATAATGCCCAAAATACTGCCCACAAGCGATGATGTCATCGCCTGGCTAACAACTGACCAGTGAGCAACGCTCCGTTGCTTAATTCATAATTCTATATAACAATTCTTTTAGCAGCTTGCCCTGAGTTGCAGACACATTACCTATGCCCTTTAGTTTGGCATCAAATGTCCTTAGGTCCGAAATAATATCCATCACCTTCAATGCCTTATAATTTCGCAAGCCCATCATATAGTCGCGCGCAAAATAAGCAGATCTCAAATTTAGAGCTTTCATCACCGACTGCTCATTTTTCTGTGGCAACCAAAAGCATTCAAGTAGTGCACTAAAATAGTTGAATAGCAAAGCAAGAGTCACAATCACAGGATTATCCTTAGGGTTCTTCTCAAAATAGTCAGCAATTCTCATTGCAGCCAGTGCATCCTTGGCCACCACAGCTTTCAGTAGCTCAAAATTATTGAAATCCTTGCTAATTCCAATATTCTTTTCAACCAATTCAGATGTAACCTCGCGCAAATCATCAGTCAACGAAATTTCCAATTTCTTAAGCTCCTGATTCAGTTTGCTGATGTCATTTCCCACCGCATCGCTAATCATCTGAGCCGATTTGTCGCTAATCTTAATCCTTCTTTGCGAAAAATAACCCTTAATATAAGCTGGTATTTGGTTGTCATACAGCTTCTTCGATTCAAAAATAACACCTCCATTGCTCACAATGTTTTTCACCACCGATCGCCTCTTGTCCAGCTTTTTATATTTATAATTAATCACCAACACAGTGCTCATCTGTGGCTTTCTAGTATAAGCCTCCAGCACATCAAAGCCTTCAAGCTCCTGCGCCTCCTTAATCACAATAAGTTGATGATCAGCCATCAAAGGGAATCTTCTGGCCGAAGTAATTATATTATTTACATCCGAGTCAACCCCATAAAATGTCAAAAGATTAAAGTCCTTCTCATCCTCTGTCAACACATTTTCAAGTAGTTGCTCCGTAATCTGATCTATAAAATAAGACTCATCACCCATCAACAAATAGATAGGCGCAAATTTCTTATTCTGAATATCTCTAACAATTGAATCGAAAGTTACCGCTGCAGCCATACTAAAATCTAAAAATCAAATTTAAGGTGTTTCACTGTTGCGCCTCTGTTAATCAGGGTGGTAAGTGTTTTAATTCCAATTTTCACATGCTCCTCCACATATTTTTCGGTAATAATTTTGTCACTCTTATCCGTCTTCACCCCGCTCGAAATCATTGGCTGATCAGTCACCAGCAACAAAGCCCCCGTCGAAATATGATTCGCAAAACCGCACGTAAACAAAGTTGCAGTCTCCATATCCACAGCCATCACCCTCAGTTTGCGAAGATAATTTTTAAAATTATCATCATATTCCCACACCCGCCTATTGGTTGTATAAACCGTACCTGTCCAATAATCCCTACCAAAATCACGAATATTAGACGAAGCCGATCTCAAAAGCGTAAATGCTGGCAATGAAGGCACCTCAGGAGGCAAATAGTCATCCGATGTACCCTCACCCCTAATAGCGGCAATAGGCAAAATATAGTCTCCAAGCTCATTTTGTTTCTTAATTCCCCCACACTTGCCCAAAAACAAAACAGCAGTTGGCGACACAGCGCTCAGCAAGTCCATTATGGTTGCCGCATTAGCGCTCCCCATCCCAAAGTTTATAATTGTAATACCATTTGCCGACGAACTAGGCATATTTGCGTCAAGCCCCACAATTGGAGCATTAAAATGATTGGCAAAAATCTCAACATACTTCTGAAAGTTTGTCAACAATATAAACTTCGTAAAGTCCTCCAGTGGTCGTTTGGTGTAGCGTGGCAACCAATTCTCAACTATATCTTGCTTTGTCCTCATATTTCCTCTATTTTTGTGTAATAAAACATTTTTTCCAAACAAAGATACAATATGTACACATTAAACCTACCCAAATTTGAGGTAAAAGTTAGAAAATCAAATCGTGGCTTAGAAATATTCGACTCCCTCCGACAAAAGTTTCTTATCCTCACGCCTGAAGAGTGGGTCCGACAGCATTTTGTAAACTACCTAGTATCAGAAAAAGACTATCCCAGCTCGCTCATGGCAAACGAAGCACCCATCAAGCTCAACTCTCTCACAAGGCGCTGCGACACAATAGTCTACAACAACCGCCTAGAGCCAGTAGCTGTTTGCGAATACAAAAACCCCACAATAAATATCACACAACAAGTGTTCGATCAGATTTTCAGATACAACATAGTTCTACGTGTCAAGTATCTAATAGTCTCAAATGGGCTCAATCACTATTGTTGCAAAATCAACTTCGATGAAATGACATACCACTTCCTCGAAGAAATCCCCAACTACAACGATCTATTATAACCCATCCAATTCATCAACTTTCATCACATATAGCTGAAAGTTCTCATATCGCCTCACAATCACTCTATCATCAACCTCCACAAAACCCTTCAACGACACCGCATCATAATATCTATCATCAATCATCACCTTGCCCGAAGGTCTCAGCCCCGTTGCCGCCACACCATGCCTGCCCACCAGCCCCTGTGGCTCCATCGACACCGACACATACCCCTCCTGATCCGATTCAAGCGCTATTTTCCTAAACATCCCCGGCTTCCCAATCTTGTTCGACATATAAATAATGAGTACAAGCCCAGCACCCACACCCGACGAAACAATCAATCCTGCTCTCACAACCTCTTTCGTCGATATATTGCTCAAATCAAATTGAACATTCCCAATCAACGTCAAAATTAGCGACAACAAAATCAAAACCAATCCCGATATCCCAACAAAACCAAAACCAGGAATCACAAAAATCTCAAACACCACGAATATCAACCCCAACACAAAAATCAATATCTCCCAGCTCTGAGCATATCCTGTCATATACAAAGGTGTGAAATACAAAATTGCAGCCGTTAGCGCAATAGCCGTCGGAAAACCAACGCCTGGCGATTGCAGCTCAAAATAAATTCCACCAATAATTATCATTATCAAAAAAGCCTGCAACACCCCATTCATCAACCACCCCTTTATTTTGTCATACAGCGTCGGATTATAAATATAGGTATCATACTCACTAAAACCCAAAAACTCCACCGCAATCTGATTCACATTCTCAGCAATTCCCTCACAATATCCCAGCTCCAACGCCTGATTTGCCGTAAGTGTGAGTACCTTAGCCGAATCGTTTCCCACCATTCTCTCTGCAATCTGCGGGTCTCTTCTCCATTCCTCTATTGTGTCGCCATCCACATATCTCATCCTCTTGCCATGGCTTTCAGCAGTCGCCCTCATAATTCCTTTCATATACGATTGAAATTTATCGTGCTCCATAGCTCCATCCATGCGACTCACCACCGTTGCCGCACCAATCGATGCACTCCCTCTCATATAAATGCTGTCGCATGCAATAGCAATCAAAGCCCCTGCCGATGCCGCATTATTATCAATAAAAGCATACACTGGCAAAGCACTATTTAGCACCGCCGTCCGCATCGAGTCCGCATCCACCACAGTGCCCCCATATGTGTTCATATGAATCAACACACAGTCAGCCCCTTTCATTTCCGCCTCATGCAGCCCATTTTTCAAATACACCCATGTATTGCTCCCAATCTGATCCTTCACGTTTATCTTGTAAATGAGCGGATTAGCACCCCATGCAGCCCCACCAAACGAAATTATTAAAAGCAAAAAGCTCAAAATATATTTATAATGCTTCATCATCTTAATCTTTGATTTCTACAAAGATAATCGGATTTAAAAACAAATAATTAGATATTAAGAAAAATAGTACTATATTTGCCATTCAATTTAAATCTACTATGTATAAAATAATATTAAGTTTAGGTTCAAATAATTACGCAAAGCTAAATATAGATAAGGCTCAACGCATGCTTAGCTTTACTTTTCCAGAGATTATTTTCACTGATTCTATAATCTCGCTTTCCGAAGACGAAGGAAGTCATCTACCCTTTAGAAACGTTCTAGGTGTTTTCTATGATAACATCCCTATCAAAGAGTTGATGAAAAAACTAAAGACGATTGAGTTCGCCGTTGGGCGCCAATCCAAAGACAAGGAGATTGGAAAAGTAATAATCGATATTGATTTACTTCAATATGGAGAGTTTTTCAAACGCGAAGAGGATATCAATAAAGAGTATATTCAAACTCTTCTTGAGGAGATTGATGAAATAGTCGAAAATGAATTATCGGACTTCGACGATGCTCAGTCACCAGATGATGCTCAGCCATCAGACGATGCTCAGCCAACTGACGAGTAGCCACGCGATAATTTTAAAAAAACAAACCGTATCAATCTTTATTTAAAAGATTGACACGGTTTTATTTTTTCCAGAATCTCCCTATTTCTATTTATTAAATGTAGCCCTAAAGAGTTCCATATCCTTCCTCTTACTCTCAATATAGTTCCACATCCACACCACAAGCAGCATAGCCCCCACCAAATAGGTCACCCAAATATAAAGACTAGTGCTCGCAAACAGATACGAAAACACCAAAAGCAATCCCAACACCAAGTGTGCCATCGCCGTATGAGCATTCCCCGAAATCAAGTCCGAAGCCGATTTGTCATAATTGTGCTCAATATATTTCACCGCCTGATACACAAATGGCACCGACACAAACGAAAAGTAAATACTAAATGGAGCATACCCCATCACTGGCAACAAACCAATTATCACATAGCTCAATCCAAACAGAGCATATATCACATTCTTCACCTTTGATTTTCCATATCTCACCACCATAGTCCTCTTTTTCGACTTTTCATCCGATTTTGCATCCGGAAACTGGTTAATTAGCAACACATTGGTCACCAACAGCGCCACCGGAATTGATAACAACACCACCTCCATCGAAAACGAATTTGTCTGTATATAATAGGTTCCCACCGTCATCAACACACCAAATGTGGTAGCCGTCAAAAGCTCTGCCAACAAAGGCGCAAAGTTTATAAACGAAAACTTACCCCTCTGTCCCGTATAAAACAATCCTGCAATCAGCCCATAAGCTATAATCGGAATCAATCCCCATCCAACACTAGCAATCAAATAAATGCCCAATGCCACCGCAATTGCAGTTGCCAAAAAACCAAAGAAGCCCACATCAGCCCTCGATATCAATCCTAGTTGAATCATTCGCGATCCTCCCGTAAAAGGACGAATAGCCTCCACATTCTCATTATCTCTGTCCGCATCATTCCAGTCGTTTATCATATTTGTGCCAATCTGAATTAACAAACCAGCCAAAAGCGTCACCACAAACAACAACCAGTCAAATGCCCGCGTTGCATAAAACGAAACCGCCCCTCCCAAAAGAATGGGAATCAACGAAGCAGTCAATGATACTGGCCTAATAGCCTCCCACCACGTTTTTGCCTTTGCCCTCAAGTCGCTCCATGCAGAGTTCTCCACCCTGTTTTCATTAAACTCAAAGATAGTTGGCGGCTGCCCCTGCATAATTTCAGGCACAAATCTATATTTCACCGTGTATGGCCTAATGCAAATAAACTCAAGCCTATCCGTAGCCCCAATACTATCAAAATTTGCAACGATGGGCGATCGCCTCTTCATAATCTCAAGCACCCTCTCTCGCTCACTTTTCGATTTCACTATCTCGGCGCGACCAATTATTTCGCACTCCTCCATCTCCATAAACGAAGCTCCCTGATGAATCAACATAGCCGTAGCCGGAATATTACTCCATTGAATCACTTTTGGGTCCCCCTTCATACTACTCACATAGATGTTAAAATCTTCATCCACACCATAGTGCATCATTCTTTGTCGTGGTTTGCCCATATCCGATGTGCCCACGGCAGTTACCTCTGCTCGTTCGAGGTAATCCAATACCTCCTTCTTTGTTCGCTGTGACATAAAATGTAATTTTTAGTATGAACCTAACAATTAAATAGAGCGTTTGTTTTCAAAGCACCAATTATTTCTGTAAGTTTGTGCTCGATAACAGTGCACTAAAGTATGAAGACATTTATAAAGTTACAAAACATAAAGTTCTACTCCCACCATGGTGTCCTTAGTCAGGAAACCATCATTGGCAACCATTTTGAGGTAAACATCCAAATCGAGTACAACTTCACAAAAGCATTCCAAACCGACAATGTTGACGACACGCTCAACTATGCCGCTGTTTACGATATCATTAAGCAACAAATGAGCACACCATCCAAATTGCTCGAGCATGTGGCAGGTCGAATCTTCCACACACTCAAAGATGAGTTTCAAGATATACGAATTGTCGAACTCCGTGTTGCAAAATTCAACCCACCAGTAGATGGCGAGGTCGAAAAATCAGAAATTATAATCACCGAATAGTAAATTTTCAAATCAATGAGAAGAAAAATCTTTATCGTCCTACTCCTTACGCTAGGGCTAGCCTTCGCGGCACATTCCAATCCCCCAATCATCCCCTTGCCGCAATCATCACAAAAGGTTGACGCCAAGTTTCAGATGAAGGATCATCTAAAAATCTATTTCGATAATCAGTACGCCAACGAGGCACACTACTTGCAAAAACAAATCTTCGATCTTCTTGGCACCACATCCTCTTTCGAAAGCGATGCCAACAAAGCCGACATTCAGCTAATCCACAAAGCGCAATCCAATAGCGCCACCGGAGCCTATTCAATCAATATGAGCTCCACCAGCATCACCCTTTCGTCGGCTCACGACGATGGCATTCTCTACGCCATCTCGTCGCTGCTGCAAATGTTTGCCGCCGATGATTCACAAATCGATTGCTGGAACATACAAGACTATCCGCTGCACCAGTGGCGTGGATTTATGCTCGACGAGTCGCGACACTTCTTCGGAAAAGAGAAGGTGAAACAAATTCTCAACTATATGGCGCTCTACAAGCTCAATCGCTTCCACTGGCACCTAACCGACGAACCAGGCTGGCGCATCGAGATAAAAAAATATCCAATGCTCACCTACACTGGCGGCGTGGGCACATACACCAACCACAACGCACCACCCAAATATTACACACAAAACGATATAAAAGAGATAGTTAGATACGCAGCCGAACGCAAAATCCAGGTTATCCCCGAAATAGATATGCCAGGACACGCACGCGCTGCCAATCGCGCCTATCCACAGTATAGCGGTGGCGGGTCAGAACGTAACCCCGAATTCACATTCGACCCAGGCAACGAAGACACCTATCAATTTCTCACCAACATACTCAAAGAGATCAATGTGCTCTTCCCATCCAACATGATTCACCTTGGTGGCGATGAGGTTCACTACGGCAACGAGCAGTGGAACCACAATCAAGGCATCAAAAAGCTGATGGAGCGCGAAAACCTAAAAGATCTTCCCGAAGTTGAAAAATATTTCATGGTGCGCATGGCCGATTCACTCTACGCTATGAACAACACTTTCCTAGCGTGGGACGAAATGGCAGACATTTCGCTTCCAACCGATCAAACAATCATTTTCTGGTGGCGACACGACAGGCAAGACCAGCTCAACAAAGCCCTCAGCAAAAACTATCCTGTGGTGCTTTGTCCCCGCATACCAATGTATTTCGATTTCGTTCAAAACGACGAGCACAAGGTGGGTCGCCGTTGGGGCAAAGATTTCAGCCCACTCGAGTTGGTATATAATTTCTCAACCAACCAACTTGTTGATGACAAATACAGCAATCAAGTGCTAGGCTTCCAAGCCAATTTGTGGACCGAAACTGTTCAAACCGAACAACGCCTCGACTTTATGATATTCCCACGCCTAAGCGCACTTTCCGAAGCAGCCTGGGGACAAAATAATGATTATCAAGACTATCTAAAGCGACTCGAAAATCATTTGCCGCTCTATCGCAAAGATAATCTCTATTTCTTCAATCCTATCACCAGTTCCGAAAATGCAGAACCCAAAAAATAGAGATTGAACTTTTAACCCATAAGTTTGTTTTCTACTAACAAACCCAAGAGAGGAGATTATGAAGTCTCCTCTCTTTTTTGTATATTAGCGTGCAAATAATAAAAACAAAATAAAATATGGAAAAGCTTATTTTTGAAAATCTCGAGCAGCTAAACCAATCGTTTACAAAGCTCATCAAAGAAATCCTCGCGCAGCAAGATCGTGTCACCATCGCCCTCTCGGGCGGCAGCACACCCAAATCGCTGTTCAACTATTGGGCAAATAATCACAAAGACGACATCAATTGGAGCTCCATCTATCTATTCTGGGGCGACGAGCGTTGCGTGCCTCCAACCGATCAAGAGAGCAACTACAAGATGACAAAAGATCATCTTCTCGATTTTGTGCCCATCCCACCACAAAATATATTCCGCATCCAAGGCGAAAACAACCCTGCCGATGAGGCACAAAGATATGCCGAAGTACTTAAAAACGAATTGACTCAGGCAAACAATCTGCCCTCTTTCGATTTGGTTATGCTAGGCATGGGCGACGATGGGCACACCGCCTCAATCTTCCCCCACGAAATGCATCTATGGAATAGCAACAAAACGTGCGTAGTTGCCACACACCCCACAAGCGGACAAAACCGTGTGAGCATCACTGGCGAAATAATAAACAATGCCAAGCGTGTAGCATTCTTGGTAACAGGTGCCAACAAGGCCGAAAAGGTCAAAGTAATCATCCAATCCCAAGCTATGGTTAAAGACACCTACCCTGCAGCGCGAGTAAATCCCACTTCGGGCAAGCTCTATTGGTTTCTGGATGAAGAAGCAACAAAGCTGTTGAAATAAATCAACAGCTTTGCCACAATATTTTTTATATCTATCGAACTGTCACTCGCCCTACATCGTCTTGATGCGGTAGTGGCAGTTCACTTTTCCTCTCTCCATATTGCTCAGCTTGGTCTTCACCATTCGCTTGCGCAGCGGCGATATTCTATCCACAAACATTATACCCTCAATGTGATCATACTCATGCTGAATCACACGAGCCAAAAAACCACTATACTCCTCCTCCTTCTCTTCAAGGTTCTCGTCCAAATAGTTTATCACAATTCTATCCTCACGTGGCACCTTTTCATGAATCCCCGGAATGCTCAAGCACCCCTCCTCCACTTGCTCCACTTCGCCACTTCGCTCCACAATCTCAGCATTAATAAACACCTTCTTAAATCCTTCAAACTCAGGATGATCCTCGTCGTGAATAGGATCTAAATCAACAACAAACAACCTCTTGTCCAATCCAATTTGTGGCGCAGCAAGCCCAATGCCCTCCGCATCATACATCGTTTCAAACATGTTGTCAATCAGCTCCTTCAAATTTGGAAAATTGTCCGTATCAATGTCATCCGCAACCTTTCTCAAAACAGGCTGCCCATATATATATATTGGTAAAATCATACGTTATATTTGATTATTTCTTTTTTCAATTTCGTCTCTCTTGCAGTATCTAAAACCTAAAAAGCCCTTTTGCTCTCCATATATCCCTGCAGAATTATGGTAGCACTAATTTCATCAACCAATGCCTTGTTCTGTCTCTGCTTCTTTTTCAGTCCCCCATCAATCATGGTGCGCTGTGCCATCTTCGACGTAAAGCGCTCGTCATAATATTCCATATCCATATCGGGAAACTTCTGCTTCATTTTCTTCACAAATTCCTCCACTCGTGGCATGTTTTCCGATGCCTCATTGTTCATCTGCTTCGGCAAACCCACAATCACCAGCTCCACCTGCTCTTCAGCAAAGTATTTTGCAAGAAAATTAAATATATCTTTGGTCTCAACGGTTGTCAAGCCATTTGCTATTATTTTTAGCGGGTCGCTCACCGCAATTCCCACCCTCTTTTTGCCATAGTCAATGGATAGTAGTCGTCCCATCTAGTTTAAACCTCAAATTTTCTGCGACGAAGCTCAAAGTCGCTACCCAAATATTTCTCTCTCACCACGGGATTAGAAGCAAGCTCCTCGGCCGAACCTTGAAACAGCACCCTACCCTCAAACAAAAGATAAGCCCTATCAGTAATGCTCAATGTCTCGTCCACATTGTGGTCGGTAATCAAAATGCCAATATTCCGATACTTCAATTTAGCCACAATCGATTGTATGTCTTGCACCGCAATAGGGTCCACACCAGCAAAAGGTTCGTCAAGCATTATAAATCGTGGGTCAATTGCCAGGCATCTAGCAATCTCCGCTCTGCGTCGCTCACCACCCGAAAGTCGGTCGCCCGCATTCTTCCTCACCTTCTCTAGTCCAAATTCCGAAATCAACTCCTCCAGCTTCTTTTTCTGCTCATTGGGAGTCTTTTTCGTAAATTCAAGCACCGATTTAATATTATCTTCAACCGACATTTTTCTAAAAATCGAAGCCTCCTGCGCCAGATAACCAATTCCAAATTGGGCACGCTTATAAACGGGAAACTTAGTAATATTCTCATTTCCCAAATATATCTCTCCCTCATTCGGAACAATCAAGCCCACTGTCATATAAAAGGTAGTTGTCTTGCCAGCACCATTCGGTCCCAACAAACCCACAATCTCACCCTGCTTCAAGTTAATCGAAACATTATTTACAACAGTCCTTTTGCTATATTTCTTCACCAAATTCTCGGTTCTCAATACCAACTGACCGTCATCCGACATCTCTTCAATATTCAAGCTATCACTCATTATCACCGTTGTTTTGTGCAAATTTACATGTTTTTCTTGTAATATCGTATATTTAAATCTCATATTATCAGAAAAGGCAAACACCTACAAAGTAATGTCAAGCCTCACCGCTCCCAACAATGCATCGGGATAATTTCTGTAATTAAACCTGTGCACATATTCCAGTCGCAGCAATCCCAATATATTTGTAATTCCTATCGTCCCCTCAATGTATGGTTTGTTCTTTTCATACTCGTGCATCATCACTGGAAATAAAAACAGGTTTTCATCGTGCGAAGGATTGTTCCTACTACTCAGCACACCATACGTCGCCCTAAAGCTAACTAGCTCTCTCACACCCAGTTTATCAAGTATTGGCACCTTTTTCAGCAACAAGTCGTCGCCCACCATCACACCCCTCAAAGTTGCCTGTTGATCGGCAGCAAATTCAAGCGAACGACTCAAGAAAAATGCATTATTCTCAATTAAAAATCTATTTCTTTGGTTGGGATATACCAATAGCGGAAACGGCACAGCATTCCACACCTTTGCATATTCGCCCACCATATCTAGCGTGGCAAAGCTCGCCATCCTAAATCGTTTTTGCACCGACACCTCCGTCCTATGATAAGCCGTTTGTCCACCCATCACATTGTCAAATCCCACCGAGTGTGCCAAATAAATCAGTGGCGCGGTCAAATTCTCGGCCGATCTGTTCCTCCCACTGTGCAAATATGTTTGATTGGGATTATAAGTGATGCCAGCGCCCACCTCAAAGTTCTTCAAATCGTGCACACTGTTCGCTTCACCACCCCTCACACTGTTAAATTGCAATTCACCCTGCGGCACCATCACCGATTTTCGCAACCACACAATGTGCCTCAAGCCATTCCCATGCTCCGTCTCTTGGTTCAGCTCCACAAATCGCCTATAGGTGGTCTCATTCTCCGAGCGCCTATATGTCACCAGCAACAGGTCATTCAATCCTCGCGGATGAATCTCGCCAGGCGAAAAGATATCATTCTCATAAATCAGCTTCACATCATTGCGCCCAAACTCACCGTCGAAATACTCCTTTCGGTTAAACGAATAAATCGCCTCACCTCTATATTTCATCTTCTGGTCCTTAAATCCATAAGCCACATATCCCTTCACAAAAAAATGAGGATGCATCCTTGCCGTCGAAGCAATTCCGCCCCTCAATCTCACACCCTCTATGGGGTTCATCGTGGGAATAGTTTGCAGCCTACCAAAGTCAAACCAATTTCTATCCTTTCTCCCCAGCGCCACCCAGTCGTTCATCACAAAGTCAAGCGCCTCATTCACCGCCCACATCACTTTGCTCCCCTTAGGCTTGTCGCCGTCATCATCGCTCGGCTTGCCGCTTCTCGATATATAAATCTCAATCTTTGGCGAAAGCACAATATCAAGGGGCACGCTCAAAGTTTCGTATCCCAATCTGCTCACCACCAAATCGTGACTAGCAAGCGAGTCAGCCACCAAAAGTGCAAACTCGCCATCAAAACCAGAGACTGTTTCATGGACGGAGCCCCTCACAAAAACTACCGCCCCCGAAACAGTCCTATTATTTTCACTATCAATTATCACCCCTCTCACATTAATGCTTTGTGCAATCATCATCTGATACACCGCAAGGCTAATGACTAGCAAAAATAATCTGGTCATATGATTCTATGTTTTAAATTTTTCTGTATCTAACTCTCTTTGGCTCTACGTTTCCTAAGCGCATTCTTTTGTTCTCTTCATATTCGCTATACGAGCCCTCAAAGTAAAACACCTCCGAGTTGCCCTCAAATGCCAATATGTGAGTACAAATTCTGTCCAAAAACCAACGGTCGTGCGAAATCACCACGGCACAGCCCGCAAAGTTTTCTAGTCCCTCCTCCAATGCTCTCAGCGTGTTCACATCAATATCGTTGGTGGGCTCATCCAGCAGCAACACGTTTGCCTCAGCCTTCAGCGTCAGCGCCAGGTGCAATCTGTTTCGCTCACCACCCGACAACACGCCACACAGCTTCTCTTGGTCGGCACCCATAAAATTAAATCTCGACAAATATGCGCGCGAATTAATCTCTCTACCTCCCACTCTAATAAATTCCGAACCATCTGCCACCACCTGATACACAGTTTTTTCAGGATCAATAGCCTCGTGTGCCTGGTCCACATAGGCAGTCACCACCGTCTCACCCACTTCAAAGGTGCCCTTGTCAGCCGTCTCAATTCCCTGAATCATTCTAAACAGAGTTGTCTTTCCAGCACCATTAGGACCAATCACCCCCACAATACCGTTGGGCGGCAACATAAAGTTAAGATCGTCAAACAGCAATTTCTCGCCAAATGCCTTCGACACTCCATGTGCCTCAATCACCTTGTTGCCCAGTCGCGGACCGTTCGGAATAAAAATTTCCAGTTTCTCTTCCCTCTCCTTTTGGTCTTGGTTCAGCAATTGCTCATACGAGTTCAGCCTAGCCTTCCCCTTAGCATGTCGCGCTTTCGGAGCCATATTAATCCACTCCAACTCACGCTCAAGCGTCTTCCTACGTTTGCTAGCCTGCTTCTCCTCCTGCTCCATGCGCTTGGTCTTTTGCTCAAGCCACGATGTGTAGTTGCCCTTCCAAGGAATACCCTCGCCACGGTCCAACTCCAAAATCCATCCTGCCACATGGTCCAAGAAATATCTATCGTGAGTAATACAAATCACTGTTCCCTTATATTGCTGCAAGTGCTGCTCAAGCCAGTCAATCGACTCAGCATCAAGGTGGTTGGTGGGCTCGTCAAGTAGCAACACGTCTGGCTCCTGAAGCAATAGCCTACACAAAGCAACACGGCGACTCTCTCCTCCCGATAGCTCCACCACCGATTGATCTTCGGGCGGACATCTCAAAGCATCCATCGCTCTCTCCAGCCTATTGTCAATGTTCCACGCATCAGCCGCATCCAATTGATCTTGTAGCGCAGCCTGACGGGCAAACAGTTGATTCATCTTATCCTCATTTTCGTAATATTCGGGCAAACCAAATTTCAAGTTTATATCTTCATATTCGGCAAGCATGTCCATCACTGGCTGCACGCCCTCTTTCACAACTTCAATAACAGTTTTCGAAGGGTCCAACTTTGGGTCTTGCTCCAAATATCCTACCGAAAAGCTCTTATCCGATGCAATCTCTCCCTGATACTCCTTCTCCACTCCCGCAATAATCTTCAAGAGCGTAGATTTTCCAGAACCATTAAGACCTATAATACCAATCTTGGCACCATAGAAAAACGAAAGGTATATATCTTTCAATACCTGTTTATGTGGTGGAAAAGTTTTGCTAACTCCCACCATCGAAAAAATAATCTTCTTATCGTCCGACATTTTTTTATTTTAATTGCTATAGTTCAACATTTTGCG
>CAYFSV010000014.1:0-30686 GCA_964345815.1 uncultured Proteiniphilum sp.
AGCCAACAGCCAACAGCCACCAACCTACATATTCTTCTTATAATAATCAATCACCTTTTCATACAGATATTTGCGTGAATAGGGAATTGAGTGATTTTGATCGGGGAAGTAGAACATATCAAAATGCTTGCCCGCATCAATCAAAGCTCGCGAATATTCGATTGAGTTTTGAACATGCACGTTATCGTCGGTGGTGCCATGAACCAGCAAAAGATTGCCCTGGAGCTGAGAAGCCAATGCAATTGCAGAGCCAGCATTGTAGCCCGCATCGTTTTGCTGAGGAGTAAGCATAAATCGCTCAGTATAAACAGTGTCATAAAAACGCCAATCAGTTACGGGAGCTATTGCCACACCCGCTTTGAAAATGCCACCGCCACGGCTCATACTCATCAACACATTGTAGCCACCATAGCTCCAACCCCATATACCAATGCGATTGCCGTCAACATAGGGCAATGATGCTAAGTGGCGAGCAGCAGCAGCTTGATCGTCCGACTCCATGATACCCAGTTTTAGATACGTTTGTTTGCGAAACTCCTCGCCCCTAGCTCCAGTGCCACGCCCATCAATACTTGCCACCACAAAACCCTCAGCCGCCAAGGCAAAATGCCAGCCAGCATCGTATGAATCAGTTACTTGTTGCGAATTGGGTCCGCTATATTGAATCATCACAACGGGATATTTCTTTGAAGCATCAAAGTTTGTGGGCTTAATAATCCAACCATTAAGTTTGGTTATTCCATCGGCTGCGGCAACTGTAATAAACTCTTTGCTAGGCAACTGTGCCGACGCAAAATTCTTTGCCGCTTGTGCGTTATCCTCTAGCACTCGCAGTTGCTTGCCATTGGCATCATGCATTGTGATGAGCGTTGGCGTGGTAGCATTAGAGTATCTATTGATGTAATATTTGCCATTGTTGCTAAACGAAGCACTATTCATTCCCACCTTGTCGGATAGTTTGATGTGCTTTGGCTTATCGATATTTACCTTATAAATATTGCGACGTAGCGGACTTTCGTCTGCCGCTGCATAATACACCATGTTGGTTCGGGCATCAACAGCAAGAAGGTCAGTCACATCAAAATCTCCAGTGGTGAGTTGTTTTTGCAATGTTCCCGTATATCCATATATATAAATGTGGCTGAAGCCGTCGCGCTCGGAAACGTAGGTGAACTTATCTTTAAGAAAATGAATATGCTTCAACAGCTCCGAGTCAATATAATATTTGCTCTCTTCGCGCAGCACAAGTTTGGCAACGGTGGTGCGAGGATTGACAAAGTACATATCAAATCGGTTTTGATTTCTATTGAGAGTCATTGCCACAAGCTCTTGCTCATTTGCCGTAAATGTGATGCGGGGGATGTATCCATCGGCATCGAGCGGCAACTCCATTTTGCGAATTGTTCGTGCTTCGATATCAAATACTCGAAGGTCTACCGACGAGTTTTTCTCTCCTGGTTTAGGATATTTGTAGGTATAGAAATCGGGATAGAGCTTCTTGTCGAATGTTTGAAATTGATATTGTCTGACATCCGACTCGTCGCTTCTCACAAAAGCCAACAACCTATTGTCGGGCGAAAACTCCATCAATTGTGTGGTCGAAAATTCCTCTTCGTAAACCCAATCGGTGGCACCATAAATAACTTTGTTGAGCTCGCCATCCTTAGTTACCTGCGACTCGGTGTCGAAATCAAACTTGGCTAGCCATATATTATTGTCGCAAACATATGCCAACATTTTGCCATCGGGCGAAAAGGTTGGAATCATCTGCTTTGATGTGTTCTCGGTGAGCTTTCGCACCATATTGCGACGCACATCGTGATAATAGTATGTTGCTTTGAATGAGCGACGATATATTTGCTCACGATCGCGATACACCACAACTCGGTTTTCATCGGGGCTCACCAAAAAGCCTTGAAAGGTATCGAATGTGACATGGCGTGCGGTGCGGGTGTTGAAAAGTGTGTCAACAGCATTGCCCGTTGCATAATCAAATTTGATGACTGCTGTGCTTTCGGGATTCATTTGATAGTAGTGCATCCCATCGGGCGACGACTCCATTTGTCGAACGCCACGTGGACTAAGCGTTCCGTCCACCAGATGCTGCAACGAATAGTTTTGTGAATGCATTGTGCCAAAAAGAAGCACAAGCAAAAAAGATAAAAAAGTTCTGTTCATTATTATAGTTTTTATTTTTATTGATTTCTGATGCAAGTTGCTATGCAAAGTAATAATAAAAAGTGCTATTCAGCCCCATGAATGAAATAAAACATATCTAATACTATCTTTTTAACAAAAAGAATAACTATTTTTGCAAAGTTCATCTGTACTAAACACAGATAAATAATGTTATGATAGAACATCAAGGAGTCATAAAAAACATAGCAGACCACAAGGTCTCAGTTTTGATTCTGCAGCAATCGGCATGTAGCTCTTGTCATGCAAAAGGAGCCTGCACGGCTGCCGACTCAAAAGAGAAAATGGTGGACATTGACGACTATACCGGGAAGTACAAAATTAACGACCTAGTTACCGTGGTGGGACAAAAATCGATGGGATACAAAGCAGTCTTGTGGGCGTTTGTTGTTCCAATTATTATCCTTGTCGCAATTCTTGTGATATCTGTTACACATTGGAGTTTTGGAGAAATAGAGGCTGCTTTGGCGGCTATGCTCTCTTTAGTGCCATACTATGCAATTCTGTATGCGTTGCGCAATAGGATGGCTAATTCGTTTAAATTTACTATCAAAAATAATAATTGATAATCATTAAACTATGAGTGTATTACTTTCTGCTGTTGCCACATTGGGTGTTATCGGAGCGGGTAGCGCTGCGATACTATACTTTGTGGGGCGCAAATTTTATGTAGAGGAGGACCCACGAATTCAGGAGGTGCAAGATGCATTGCCTGCCGCCAATTGTGGAGGGTGTGGTTTTCCGGGCTGCGCATCGTTTGCCAACGCTTGCGTTTTTGCCGAATCATTGGATGACCTAAACTGCCCCGTTGGAGGACAGGAGACTATGGATCGAGTTGCCGAAATATTAGGCAAAACTGCTGCAAAAGCTAAAAAGCAAATTGCGGTGGTGAGATGCAGTGGCTCTTGCGAAGAGCGTCCTCGTTTAAATCTATATGATGGAGTGTCAAACTGTAGCATTGCTGCAGCACTATATGGTGGCGATACTGGTTGTTCGTTTGGTTGCTTGGGATTGGGCGATTGTGTGGACTCGTGTAACTTTGATGCAATCCACATGAACCCCGAAACAATGCTTCCAGAAGTGGTTGAAGATATGTGTACCGCTTGTGGGGCTTGTGTGAAGGCTTGTCCTAAGGACATCATCGAGCTGCGAAACCAAGGACCAAAGTCGCGACGCATTTATGTTAGCTGCGTTAGCGAAGAAAAGGGTGGTCCTGCAAAACGTGCTTGCAATGTGGCTTGCATTGGCTGTTCAAAATGCGAACAAGTTTGTGCCTTTGATGCGATTACAATCAAAAACAACCTTGCATACATTGATGACGACAAGTGCCGCTTGTGTCGCAAGTGTGTTCCTGTTTGCCCAACCAATTCTATATTGGAGCTAAACTTCCCTCCTCCACGCGAGAAGAAGCCCGCTCCAGCAGCTGTGGCAGAGGCATAACAGAACCCTAATAAACGGAAACTCTTAATTAAATTAATGACGCTGTGGGCATAACGTGGGCAAATAAACAGTCTGCTGATTGGTGCTTATAGCTGAAAACTAATAATATGTTGAAAACATTTCGCTTGGGTGGTATTCACCCAAAAGAGAACAAACTATCGGCGGGACAAAAAATACAATCCATTGAAATTCCCGCACAGGTTGCCATTCCACTCGCTCAACACATTGGGGCTCCTTGTCAGCCCGTGGTAAAAAGAGGTGACAAGGTGAAAGTGGGAACGCTCATCGGCAGATCGGTAGGTTTTGTATCTGCTAATATTCATTCTCCCGTTTCAGGCTCGGTTTTTAAACTCGATAAGGTATTGGATGCGAGTGGATATAAACGCGACGCAGTTATCATCAAAGTAGATGGTGATGAGTGGGAAGAGGATATTGATAGATCGGACACATTAATAAAGGAGTGCAACCTAACTTCAAAAGAAATTATCGACAAAGTGGCTGCCGCTGGCATTGTAGGCATGGGTGGGGCTACTTTTCCAACTCACATTAAACTAATGCCGCCTCCTGGCACCAAAGCCGAGGTTCTTATTATAAATGGAGTGGAGTGCGAGCCTTATCTAACTTCGGACCACCAACTGATGATGGAGAAGACTGAAGAGATAATGGTGGGAGTGACCATTTTAATGAAGGCTCTTGATGTGAATAGAGCAATCATTGGCATTGAAAACAATAAGAAGGATGCCGTCTCTAAGTTTAAGAAGGCGGCAAAGAGTTATCCTGGCGTTTCGGTTCTTCCTCTCAAGGTGCAGTATCCACAAGGTGGTGAGAAACAACTTATTGATGCAGCAATCAAAAGACAAGTGCCCAGTGGTCAGCTACCAATATCTGTTGGGGCTGTGGTGCAAAATGTGGGAACCACATTTGCCGTGTATGAAGCTGTGCAAAAAAACAAACCATTGGTGGAGCGCATCGTAACCGTTACGGGAAAGGATGTGAAAAAGCCATGTAACATACAATCAAGAATAGGCATACCAATCAATCATCTTATAGATTTTGCTGGTGGCCTTCCCGAATCCACAGGAAAGGTTATTAGCGGCGGACCAATGATGGGAAAGGCTTTGGCAAGCATTGAAGTGCCCGTAACTAAAGGTACTTCGGGGGTGCTAATTGTTCAAACATTAGAGGCTAAGCGTAAGCAGATGAGAGATTGCATTAGATGTGCTAAGTGTATTGATGTTTGTCCAATGGGGCTCAACCCCACCCTTTTGATGACTCTAACTGAATATCAAGAATGGGATCGTGCCGAAAAGGATAGAATAACCGACTGTATTGAATGTGGCTCATGTAGCTACACATGTCCATCGGACAGGCCACTTCTTGACTACATTCGCTTGGGCAAAAGCACCGTTACCAAAATAGTAAGAGAGAGAAAAGACTAAATATTAACACTCAAATATTTAAATCCTCGTTGTGAGGGTTTAGGATTTATGGAAAATAAACTTATAGTATCACCATCGCCACACATACACAGTGGCGATACAATTGAAAAAAACATGTATGGGGTGCTCATTGCACTTATACCAGCATTTCTGGTAGCCCTGTATGTTTTCCGACTCGATGCCTTAATCATTACGGCATTGGCAGTCCTGTTTTGTATGGGATTTGAGTATCTCATCACTAAATATATAATGAAACGTGAGCCACAAATATTTGATGGCTCAGCAATTATCACTGGCGTGCTTTTGGCGTTCAACGTACCCTCTAATCTGCCAATTTGGATTCTAGCCCTTGGGGCTTTGTTTGCAATTGGAGTGGTGAAACTTGCATTTGGTGGTTTGGGCAACAATATTTTCAATCCAGCAATTGCGGGGCGTATATTCTTGTTAATATCTTTCCCTGCGCAGATGACCACATGGCCCACTCCTGCTGTGGGTGCAGCTACTGATGCTGTGACTTCGGCTACTGTGTTGTCTAACCTAACACATAACCCTGAAGCTGTTATTTCAATAAAGGATATGTTTTTGGGATTCGAAGGTGGCTCCATTGGAGAGATGAGCGCATTGGCGCTATTGTTAGGGCTTGGATACATGCTGTGGAAAAGAGTAATCACTTGGCACATCCCTATCACAATTATCCTAACCGTGGGGATATTCACTGGGGCAATTTATGCATTCAATCCAATAGATTTATACAATCCATTGATACATCTATTCTCGGGTGGTTTGCTGCTTGGAGCTATTTTTATGGCTACCGACTATGTGACATCGCCTATGACCAAAACGGGACAGCTGATTTATGGTATTAGCATTGGAGTGATAACCGTTGCTATTCGCTTGTGGGGAGCTTATCCCGAGGGTGTTTCTTTTGCAATATTGTTTATGAATGCACTCACACCAATTATCAACAACTACACAAAACCTAAACGATTTGGGGAGGTAATCAAGCATGGCTAAATTGAAATCTACATTTAAGAATATGTTCCTATCGCTGCTTCTAATCTGTTTGGTGGTAGCAGTGTTGTTAGGACAAGTATATAAACTAACGGCAGGACCAATTGCCGAGGCTAAGGCAAAAAAACTTGAAGATGCAATTATGGAAGTTGTGCCCAAGTTTGACAACAATCCTGTGGCTGAATCATATAAAATGGCTGTTGCAGGTAATGATTCGTTATTGGTATACCCTGCATTGATGGGTGGTGAGATTGTGGGTTATGCAATCAACACCAACTCGAACAATGGGTTTAGTGGAGAAATTGAAATAATGGTGGGGTTTGATACCAATAATAAGGTGATAAATTATGCAGTGCTTTCACACTCAGAAACACCTGGTCTTGGCTCAAAAATGGGCGATTGGTTTAGGGATATATCTAAGCCCAATCAGTCGGTGATAGGAAGAGACTTATCAAAAGGATTGTTGAAAGTGGCAAATGATGGTGGTGATGTGGATGCAATTACTGCTTCTACAATAACCTCGCGCGCATTTTTGGAGGCTGTAAACAAAGCATATGCAGCATACAAGGAGAGCGACATTGACACAAGTGCCACAAGCAAAGATACTAATGAAACTAATGAAGATAAAGGAGAAGATAGCAATGAATAGCAACCTTAGAATTATCATAAACGGAATAGTAAAAGAGAACCCCACATTTGTGCTGTTGCTTGGGATGTGTCCAACACTGGCAACCACGAGTTCGGCAATAAATGGAATGAGCATGGGATTGGCAACAATGTTTGTGCTGATTGCTGCTAATGCTGCAATATCATCATTGAAGAATCTAATTCCCGACATGGTTCGAATTCCTGCATATATCGTGATTATAGCAGCATTTGTTACCGTGGTTGAGATGGTGATGAACGCCTATGTACCAGCATTAGCTGATAGTTTGGGTATATTTATTCCACTTATTGTTGTGAACTGTATCGTATTGGGTAGAGCTGAGTCGTTTGCCTCTAAAAACAAAGTATTTGCTTCATCATTAGATGGTTTGGGCATTGGTCTTGGTTTCACTCTTGCGCTCACACTTCTTGGTGCTGTGAGAGAGCTATTGGGAACGGGTAAGATATTTTCACTCTCTATCTTCCCAGAAAACTTTGGTGCACTACTATTTGTGTTAGCTCCAGGTGCTTTTATCGCCCTTGGTTTTCTTATTGCCATATTTAACAATATACAGAAGGAGAAATAAAAAGGGTAGTTAGATTTTACGAATTTGAAAAACAAAACATATTATGGAATATATTGGAATTATAATTGTAGCCATTTTTGTTAACAATATTGTATTTGCTCAGTTCTTAGGAATATGCCCCTTTTTGGGTGTATCCAAAAAGGTTGACACTGCAATTGGTATGGGTTTGGCAGTAGCTTTTGTATTAACGATTGCCACTATTGTTACTTTCCTTTTGCAAAAGGGTGTTTTAGAACCATTTGGACTACAATATCTACAAACTATAACATTCATTTTGGTTATTGCTGCATTGGTGCAGATGGTTGAAATAGTTTTAAAGAAGGTTTCTCCTTCACTTTATCAAGCCTTGGGAGTGTTTCTTCCGCTTATAACCACCAACTGTGCTATCTTAGGGGTGGCAATATTGGTTATTCAGAAAGACTTCACACTTATTCAATCAGTTGTGTTTGCAATTGCCACCTCAATTGGTTTTGCAATTGCGCTTATTATCTTCTCGGGCATTCGCGAGCAATTGTCGCTAACCAAAGTACCAAAATCTATGGAGGGGATTCCTATAGCATTGGTAACAGCAGGAATTATAGCTATGGCATTTATGGGCTTCTCAGGTATTGATAGAGTGTTTCAATAACTAATGAAACCACACATATTAAAAAAAAGGTTCAAGATATAATCCATCTTGAACCTTTTTTGGTTTCTTCATTTATATACTCTTATTTATGCTATCAATATAAGCTAGCAATTCTTCGCCTCCCTGCTTCTTTTCGGAAGAGGTTATAAATATTGGCGGCAGCTCTTCCCATGTTTCATGTAGCTTTTGTTTGTACTCATCTACATTTTGTTTGAGCCTAACAGGACCTTGCTTATCTCCCTTTGTGAAAACAATGCTAAATGGAACACCATTCTCGCCAAGCCATTCCATAAATTCCAAATCAATCTTTTGTGGCTCGTGGCGACTATCTACAAGCACAAAGAGTGAAGTTAGTGCTTCTCTTTCAAGCACATAATCCTCTATTATTGTTTGAAGTTGCTCGCGGCTATCTTTGCTACGACGCGCATATCCATATCCTGGCAAATCGACTAGATACCACTCATCATTAACGATAAAATGATTGATAAGCATGGTTTTTCCCGGCTTAGAAGATGTCATAGCGAGTCCCTTACGGTTAGTCAACATATTTATCAGCGACGACTTGCCAACATTAGAACGACCAATGAAGGCATATTCAGGTTTGCCATCTTGGGGACACAAAGTGTAATCAGTGTTACTAATAACAAACTCAGCAGTTTTTATAATCATAATTCAAAAGTTTATTTCGTTTCTAATTTAAAGCATTAAAGCTTATTTTTGTTCATATTGCTCAAAGCCCAAATGCCTATACCTGTTAGACCAGCATTGATAAGCAGCAATTCATATCCTACTTGATAGTTCCAAATCATTAGGCTAAGCATCTCGATTGCAAAACATAAAATTGGAGCGGCAATTGCAACGTAGGGAATATATTTATCTATTGGTTTTAGATTTGTGTAGAGCCCTACAAAATATAATCCTAAGAGCGGACCATAGGTGTATGACGCCAGCTTGTAGATAGCAGTGATTATACTATCGGAGCCAATCGCTTTTATCAGCAAAATGATTAGCACAAACGCAGCACTTATAACAATGTGGACTAAGCGACGAGTGGCAACATTCTTTTTCTCAATAGCGGGGTCTTTGGTGGGCTTCATATCCAGAATATCTACACAAAAAGATGTGGTGAGAGCGGTGAGAGCCGAATCGGCACTTGAAAACGCAGCAGCAACAATACCCACTGTAAAGATACCTAATGTTAGACTGCCTAAGTGCTGACTTGCTATGTATGGCAAAATGTTATCAGACACTTCGGGCAAAGCAATACCCGACTGCTCTGCAAAATAGATTAGCAGCACGCCCAGCAACAAAAACAATAAATTGATAGGCGCAAAAGCAAAGCCATATGATATCACATTTTTTTGTGCATCTTTTAAACTATTTATCGTTAAGTTCTTTTGCATCTGATCTTGATCGAGACCTGTCATCACAATTGTGATAAACATACCGCTAAAGAACTGCTTGAAAAAGTTTTGAGTACTAGCCCAATCATCAAACACAAATATTCGTGAATGCGAGCTTTCGGAAATTGCTCTCACGGCATCAATCACATTCATATCCAAACGAGTCATTACCTGCCAAATTATTAGCACAAGAGCCACTAAGAAAAGAAGTGTTTGAAGCCAATCTGTCCAAATAATAGTTTGAATACCACTTTTGTGGCTATACAACCAAATGACCAAGATGATAGCAATAACGGTTACTGCAAAAGGAACATTCCATGCATCAAACACAAGCGATTGCAAAATGAAAGCAACCAAATATAAACGAGCTGCAGCACCTACAATCTTTGATAGCAAAAAGAACCAAGCACCTGTTTTGTATGAATTGTTTCCATATCTTTGGTTGAGATATCCATAGATGGTAGTTAAATTGAGCCGATAGTAAAGGGGCAACAGCACATATGCAATTACCAAATAGCCAAAGAAAAAGCCCAAGACCATTTGCATGTAAGTCATATCAAGACCTCGAACCATACCTGGCACAGACACAAATGTGACACCCGAGATTGACGTACCAATCATTGCAAATGCCACAATATACCATTTGGATGACTTATTTGCTCTAAAAAATGCATCATTATCGGTGCCTTTCCTACTTGTAAAGTAAGAGATAAGCATCAGCATCAAAAAATAAACACCGATAATCAGGAGAATAAAGCTGCTTTGCATAAGAGGCTATTATTTATAGATTCATAAAATAGTTTGTCAAATCATCGAAAGTATCAAACTTCAGGTCGTAATTATCCGTATTTCCAAAGCCATACGAAACAAATGCAAATGGAAGCCCAGCTTTGCGAGTTTCGTTGCCATCCGAATCTGTATCACCCACATAAACAGGACTCTCAAGATTATTCCTTTCCTTTAGCAATTGAAGGTTAAAAGCTTTAGGCTTTAAGTTTTGACCATGTTCCATATAGTCTTCAAAAAGATGAGACGTTTGAGTGTGATTCATGAAATTAACAAGCCCACCCTCTTCACAATTACTAAGCAAGAAAAGCCTATACTTTGTAGATAGTTTTTGAAGTCCATCAAGCACACCATCAAAAATCCTAGGTTTAATATGGGGGTGATATGCTTCGTAAACACGCAACACTTCGTCAAACAGTACATCTTGGTCCTCCACAGAGGCTTCAGGCACAATTGCATCAAGTAATGCACGAGCCTCTTTACCCATAAGCCCAAGAAGGCTATCTCGGGTTACTCTCTGTTTATATCCCAACGCCTCCAAACCCTTATTCCATACTATCTCCAATGAGTCTAAATTGTCCCAAAGGGTTCCATCCATATCGAAAATCAAACTATCAGGTTTCTTCATATTTAATCATATTTTATGCCTTACAAAAGTAGTTAACAAAGCTTGATACGACAAATAAACTTTGACTAAATGGTATTTAAGTACTTTTTTATCTTATTTTTGTGTAAAAACATCAATAGTATGTCAAAAGAGAAAGTTTGTTTAATTATCAATCCTATTTCGGGCACCGACTCCAAAAAGTTTTTGCCTGAAGAGTTTGCATCATCATTTGATCAAACAAAATATGATATTATCATACGTATAACTGGGTATGCTGGTCACGCAACAGAGATAGCAAGAGAGGCGGTTAAAGAGAACTATAAATTTGTGATTACAGCTGGCGGAGACGGAACAGTAAATGAAGTAGCCAAGGAGCTTATTAATACTGATACAATATTTGGAATAATCCCATTTGGCTCGGGCAATGGATTAGCAAGAGATTTAAATATCCCTTTGGATGCTACCAAAGCTATTAACATTATTGGTGAAGGACATGTGAGAACAATAGATTATGGGTCTGCCAATGGCAACATATTCTTTTGCACTTGTGGTGTAGGATTTGACGCTTTTATTAGTGACAAATTTGCAGACGAAAAGAAGCGTGGACCCTTAGGATATGTTAGAAATATAGTGGAAGGAGTGATTGAGTTTAAGCCCGAAGAATATACAATTATACATGACGAAGGAGAAATAAAAGAAAAAGCTTTTCTAGTTACTTGTGCCAATGCATCACAATATGGCAATGAAGCCTATATTGCTCCCGACGCTGACATGGAAGATGGAAAGATGAATGTGTCAATCCTAAAACCACTGAACCCCAATGAGATTCCACAAACAACGTTTCAGCTTTTCACCAAAAACATTGATAAAAACAGCAAAATGATTACTTTACTCAGCAGTCAACTTAAAATCAAGCGAGAAAAATCGGGGGTTATGCATGTTGATGGGGAACCTTTAGAGTCTGGTAAAGAGATTAATGTGAAGATTATCCCAAAGGGCTTAAAGGTTTTTGCTCCCAAGCCTGTACCTAAAAAAGCGAGAGAACGAGATAATGTCTTCAGTGCAGTAACAAGATGGCTAAACGTGTAACCATTTTAAACCTTAATATAATACCGCTGTCATAAAGACAAGAAAAGGAAGTTGAACCCATTAAAAATTTTGAGATATGAGAACGCTAAGAAATACCCTAATAATCGCTTTTGTTGCATTGCTTGCCACTTCTTGCATGGCACTACAAGGGGGTGCATATTCGCAAGGATATTATGATGACAATTATGGTTATTATGAAGATCAATATTATGGCGATGCTGGTGTAACCATGCAGGTTTTTTACAACGAGCTTAGACCTCACGGCAGATGGATAAGACATAATTCCTATGGAAATATATGGATTCCTAGGGTGAGCCGAAACTTCCATCCTTATGCCACCAATGGATATTGGGTTATGACTGATTATGGCAACACATGGGTTTCAAACTACTCTTGGGGCTGGGCACCTTTCCACTATGGCAGATGGTTTTATGACGATTACTATGGATGGGCTTGGATTCCTGGATTTGAATGGGCTCCTGCATGGGTATCATGGAGAACAGGTGGAGGATATTATGGCTGGGCACCTTTGGGTCCAAGCATGGGCATCAGCATCAATATTCACATCCCTGTAAACTATTGGACATTCTTGCCAAATAGATATATGTATAACAGAAGCATGTATAAATATTATAGTGGAAGAGGAACATATGCAACCATTTATAACAAAACCACAATAATTAATAATGTAAATGTATATAACAACACAAACTATTATAGTGGACCTAGCTCAAGAGATTACCAAAATGCTACAGGAAGAAGCACAACAGTGAGAACTTTAGAAAGAAGCTCTACCTCGGGCAGAACCACAGTATCAGACAGATCGGTTTCGGTGTATGAACCACAAGCAATGAGAAATGCTAGCAGTAGCTCGAGAGTTCAAAGCACAACTGGCACTTCAAGTGGAAGAGACAATTCTACAACTAGAGGCACGTCAACAACCACTACAACTCGTGGAAGTGGAAGCACCATAAATAGAGAATCAACAAGTGGTAGAACTCAAGGAACAACAACGCAGCCAAGACAAACCACAACAACCACAACAAGAAGCTCGACAACTGGTCCCACATCAACTCGTCAAAGCCAAACAACACGAGCCACAAATCAAGGCACAAACACCAGAAGCCAAAGTGTGACTCCGACGAGAACCACAACAACTAGGTCAACTGAAAGCAATAGAACCAATGTGAACAGAACTAACAATACTACAACGAGAAGTAACACTAGCAGTGTAAGGACACAAAGCAACACTAGCCCAACAAGGGCATCTAGCTCGACAACTACACGCACATCAACTAGTGGAAGTAGCAATACAAGAAGCACAACAAGTTCTAGTAGAACAGGAGGAGGTAGTAGATAGGAATTTTAGAAAGCAACAAATATAAAAGGGCATTTTCCAAATTGGAGAATGCCCTTTATTATATCTAAGTTGTTTAGAATTACTTATTTTGCATAGCTAACTGCTCTCGTTTCTCTAATAACTGTAATTTTAACCTGTCCAGGATATGTCATTTCTGTTTGAATCTTCTTAGCTATATCTGCTGATAATGCTTCAGTTTCCTGATCGGAAAGCTTATCTGCACCTACAATAACACGAAGTTCACGTCCAGCCTGCACTGCATAAGTTTTGAGAACACCTGGATATGAAAGAGCAAGATTTTCCAAATCATTCAAGCGTTTCATATATGCCTCCACAATTTCGTGACGAGCACCAGGACGAGCACCCGAAATAGCATCACATACCTGAACAATAGGAGCAAGCAATGTATTCATTTCAATCTCATCGTGGTGAGCACCAATTGCGTTGCAGATATCTGCCTTTTCTTTATATTTCTCAGCAAGCTTCATTCCTAATAATGCGTGTGGTAATTCTGGCTCATCATCAGGCACTTTTCCAATATCATGTAACAGACCTGCTCGTTTTGCTTTCTTAGGATTCAAACCAAGTTCGGAAGCCATAATAGCACAAAGATTTGCAGTCTCACGAGAGTGTTGAAGTAGGTTTTGACCATAAGAAGAACGATACTTCATCTTACCGATTAGGCGGATAAGTTCAGGATGCATACCATGAATGCCTAAATCGATAACAGTGCGCTTTCCAGTCTCAACAATTTCATCATCAATTTGCTTTCTAACTTTAGATACAACCTCTTCAATTCGTGCAGGGTGAATACGACCATCAGCCACAAGTTGGTGCAAAGCCAATCGAGCCACCTCTCTACGAACAGGATCGAAACCCGATAAAACAATAGCCTCTGGCGTGTCGTCAACCACAATTTCTACTCCTGTTGCTGCTTCCAAGGCTCGAATGTTCCTACCCTCACGCCCAATAATTCTACCTTTCACCTCATCCGAATCGATATGAAAAACAGTAATCGAGTTTTCAATAGCAGTTTCCGTAGCAACTCGCTGAATTGATTGAACCACAATTTTCTTAGCCTCCCTGTTGGCACTCAACTTAGCTTCATCAATAATCTCATCAACATAAGTCTGAGCGTTAGATTTTGCTTCATCTTTTATAGTTTCCACCAAACGTTCTTTTGCCTCATCAGCCGAGAGACCCGATATTGCTTCAAGCTCTTTCACCGATTTTTGGTACAACTGGTTTACCTCATCATTCTTAATAGAGATTGCCTCTTGCTCTCTATCAAGGTTTGTGCGAAGTTTGTCAAGTTTGACACGATTATTTTCAACCTCATTCATTTTTTTGTTGAGATCTTCCTGACGTTGAGTTAAGCTCATTTCGCGTTGTTTCAGTCTGTTCTCGCTAACCTGTAGTCTAGAATTTCGCTGATTAGCTTGTTTTTCAGCCTCAGCTTTCATCGAAAGAATTTCCTCCTTAGCCTCTAGCAACCTGTTTTTCTTTATTACTTCGGCATCTTTTGCAGCATCACTCAAAATATTTTGAGCCTGCGAGTTTGCCATCTTGCCAGTTACATACCATGCCACTACGGCACCGATAAGTAAACCAGCAATAATTCCTATAACTATTCCCATATTTCTTTTTTTATTTGTAAATTATATAACCCCTTGTGACTCAAAAGAACGCCATTGGCAAGCAACAAAAGGTGTTTCTTCTTGTTTTTTTTAAATTAATTAGTTCGATAATACAAAAAAAGCACTTATGAAGATGAGCTACCATCCACAAAAAGTGCAATACAAAAAACCTGATAAGTAGGCAATAATATTATTTCTTCAGATAAATATCTAATTCCTCAATCAATGAGCCAATGGTTTCCTCATAGGGACGCGGATCTACTTTATTATAATCCAGATAGCTTTCGCCCAACAACTGGATTGATGCCATAATTAGTAAATCAACTATAGACAAATCTGGATTGTCTCCATAAGCAATTCTATATCGGTTCAATTTATCATCAATGACTTTGGCAGCCTTTCGATATGCTTCCTCATCGGCTCTATCTATTCGCAGAGGATATCGTCGGCCATCAACATTCAATGTTATCAATAATTTATCGTCGTTCATAGCATAAACTATTTAAAATTTCGATTACTAAATACTTAATAAATTTATGCACTTATCAACTTCTCGCACTAGCACCAATAGCTTATCCTTAGCAGTCTCCACATCCACTGATGCGGCAGTGATGGTTCGCGCTACTTTTAAGCTATCATATTTTTGTTTCAACTGATCAAGATGCTCTTTTGTTGCATCCAATTCCTCCTTTGTAGAACTCAATTCGGATTTGAGGTGCAAATTATCTTCTCTTAAAGTTTCGCATAAATACATCACTTGTTTGACACGAAACTCGAGATCTTTCAACAACTTTTTCTTATCATCAGTCATAAATAACAAAAACTCACGCAAATATAATCATTGCTTATATTTTTCACAACTTTTTATAAGTTATTTTCGTTTATTCAGTACAATTGAACTGTTTCACATTTATTTCAGCTAGAAATTGTATATTTGACATTTAAATAAATACTACCTCACGGATGTATAGTAAACAAAAGACATATAAATGATTAGGATAGAAATTAGTAAAAAGATTTTAGAAGTTTGTCCCCAGTTTGATTTTAGAGCGATAAAATGTGAAGTGAAAAACAGCCCATCTAACCCAGAGCTTTGGAAAGAAATAAGAGAGTTTTCAAAAGAGTTTTCAGAGAACTATAAAATATCAGATATAAATAAGCGCCATACCATTCTTGCAACACGACAAGCCTATAAGGCTTTGGGCAAAGAGCCTAATAGATACAGACCCTCGGCTGAAGCATTGTGTAGAAGAATTGTGAAAGGAGACGAGCTTTATAGAATTGACACTTTAGTTGATTTAATAAATCTTGTGTCATTAAAGTCGGGCTACTCAATTGGAGGGTTTGATCTTGACAAGATTGAGGGTGATTTGGAATTAGGAGTTGGCGAAGCAGGAGAAGATTTTGAAGCAATTGGCAGGGGGCAACTAAACATTGAAGGATTGCCTGTTTATCGAGACAACGTCGGAGGAATAGGCACACCAAGCAGCGATGAAGAGAGAACAAAAATCACATCAGGCACATCTAATTTGTTGATTATAATTAATGGATATGCAGGAACAGAAGGACTTGACGAAACTGCCGATTACACAATTGATCTGCTGAAGATATATGCAAAAGCTAAAAACATAGAAACCTTGGCACACAAAACAGAATTAGTAAGGGTAATAACTAAACAAACACAATAATTATGAAGAACTTAACAGTATTTATAATATTACTAGCTGTGTCAAACAGCTTGTCAGCACAGTCCAGAAATCAATCGTGGAGCCCATCAGATGACGCTCTGCTGGATGGTAGAACGATGATAAAAGCAAATTTACTAGGAGTTGCGACTCGTAATTTTGGATTTTATGGTGAGCGCATTCTTGCAAAAAGAGTCTCTTTGGTAATGGGTATCAACACCATGCCCACCGGAGGAATACCATTTATAGAACAATTTTCTGATGAACCTGAAATACGAGACATTCAAATCAGCTCCACAGCTTTTACACCTGAGATTAGGCTCTATCTTAGTCCATCGGGATATGGACGTGGTTTTTATATTGCACCATACTATAAATACGAAGGATTTCATGCTAGTGCATACAGTATTGAGTTTGAAGATGAAGAAAACAACAATCAATTTATCAATATGAATGGCAATCTCAACACTCATAGCTTTGGTGTAGCCTTGGGAATTCAGTGGATATTAGGAAAGCGAAACAATATTATAATAGATTGGACAATGCTAGGTGCTCACTATGGATCGAACAAAGGACACCTGAAGGGCAAAACCACCTATGATATGAACGAGGCAACTCAAGATGAAATCAGAAAGACCATAGAAGACGGCTTCAGTAGCATAGAAATTGGAAATATATTTCAAGTGAAAACAGATAATATAATTATTGATAGCAACAATGCTCAAGTAGATATAGAAAGTCCTTGGGCATTTATTAGAGCCTCACTATCTATTGGATTTAGATTTTAGATTTTTATATCTACTTAAATACAGGTGAGTTATACACTGACTCAAGCGAAGTACTGCCAGACACAATTTAACTCTTCACATGCGTTTAATATTAAACCACCCTTAGGGGATGATATGGCTTTTACATACCTCAAAATCGTTATTTTATCACAAAAAAAATCTAAGGAGAACACAAAAGCGTATTTCGAACTAATTATGTGGAAGTGGGCAATACAATCCTAAAAACTGTCCCCTTATCAATCTCAGAGCTTTTCACATAAATTCTACCGCGGTGATAATCTTCAACTATGCGCTTTACGAGTGATAGCCCCAGTCCCCACCCCCTAGATTTAGTAGTATAGCCAGGCTTAAAAATCTTTTTGAACCTAGCACGTTCAATCCCTTTACCAGTATCGGTAATTTCAAGTACAATTTTGCTGCCTTTCTCAAACAACTCAAAGGTTATCTGCCCGATTCCCCCCATGGCATCAGTTGCATTTTTAATTAGGTTTTCAATCACCCATTCAAAAAGCGGTTCATTTATGTTTGCATTCAAATCATAATCAGGCACTATCACCACCACCTTCACCTTCGACGATATACGCCTCTCCATATACATAACCGCATTATCAATCACCATCTTCAAATCAACTCTGCTTAAATCCGATTTTGATCCAATCTTAGAAAATCTCTCCACAATTAGATCCAACCTCTTCAGGTCTTTATCAACCTCATCAAGTAAATCATTATCATCATCCCTAAGCTTCATCAGCTCGATCCAAGCCATCAGTGACGAAATTGGAGTACCCAATTGATGTGCAGTCTCTTTCGACAAGCCCATCCACACCTTATTTTGCTCAGCCCTCATTGAGCTACTTAAAGCAAAAAACGCCAAACTAATAAACACAATCAAAACTGACAACTGAACATAGGGATACAATGATAACCATTTTAAGGTGTAAGAGTCATCATAATAGAGATTTTGATTTAGCTCTTCGAGCACTATTGGCTCATGTTTTCGGGCAAAGTTTATCGCTTTATTTCTCAAAAAATCATTTTCGGTTATTGATGAAACTTTGATATTGTTTGCAACATATGTGTCTGAGTGAACGTCATGAAGAATCACAGGAATAGTGGTATTACTTTGCAAAATATGCAAGATTAGATTCATATCGCTACCTTCCGTTTCTGTAGCAATTTGCTTTGTTGCCTCAGCCCATATTTCAATTTTATTTCGCTCTTCAATTGAAAGCTCGCTAACTAGTTTATTCGAAAACCAAAGCGAAGCAACAACAATAGCAACTGCCACCACAACAAAAATGTAGGTAATAATTTGTTTCGTGTCTAATATAAATTTCATCCTTTTATATTTTGGGATATACAAACTAACGAAAAAATGATCTATTTATTAGTCAAAATCCATTTTATAATTATTTAAGAGCGTTATTAATAATAAAACACACATTATTTTATGATATCTAATAATTTATTGTACATTTGTGCTCGTACACATAAACAATTCATAAACATGAATAGATACCTAATCATATTAATGGCAATAATGATGTCGTCTATTGCTTTGGCACAAAACAGACCAGCACCACAACCTGCTCCTGAAATCAACGAAAAGTTTAAATTAGGAATGGCAGGATATACATTTGTGAATTTCGACTTAGACAAGACACTTGAAACACTCGAAAAAAGTAATGTGAAATATCTTTGCATAAAAGATTTTCACTTACCCTTCAAAAGTAGCGACGAAGAGATTGCTTCTTTCCATGATAAGCTGGCATCCAAGGGAGTAACCGGATATGCAGTAGGTCCCATCTATATGAAAACCGAAAAAGAGGTTGACGATGCATTTGAATATGCAAAAAGAGTTGGTGTGAAACTAATTGTGGGTGTACCCAACTACGAGCTATTGCCATATGTGGACAAAAAGGTGAAAGAGTACGATTTCAAATATGCAATACACTTACATGGTCCAGACATGGCTCTTTATCCTGATGCAGATGATGTTTGGGAAAATGTTAAAGACCTAGACTCTCGTATCGGAATGTGCCTCGATATTGGACACAACAAACGAAATGGCAAAGACCCCGTTGAAGATTTAGAAAAATATATATCCAGAGTTTTCGATATCCACATCAAAGATGTTACGGCAGCCACCAAGGCTGGCTATTCGGTGGAGATTGGGCGAGGTATACTCGACATACCAGGCTTTGTAAAGATGTTGCGCAAAACAGGCTACGACGGCGTTTGCAGCCTTGAGCACGAAAGAAATATGAAAGATCCCTTTTCGGGCATTGCCGAATCTATAGGGTATTTCAGAGGCGTTATAGAAGCTACAAAAGCTGAACGCTAAAAATAACGAATTTCATTCTCTCTTTTTTATATAGAAAGGGATTGAGCACTTAGTTGAGCTCAATCCCTTTCGCTTTTCAATAGTCATATGTTGAATTGTGAGCACTGCAAAGACACAAAAGAATAGAAAGGGGCTCAATGTTGGAGAAAGTCTAAATAAAACTTGTAATTTTGCTATCCAAAACAAAAGATAAAAATCAAATGATTACAATAACAATAATAGCAATCACATCCATAACATCGCTTATGGCTTTCAGAGATGTGAGCATGTTCAATAAACTTATTTTTTATCCTCCTGCGGTAAGTCGAGGCCAATGGTACAGGCTTTTCAGCTACGGACTGCTACATGCCGACTACACTCACCTCATCTTCAATATGCTCACATTTTATCTATTTGGTTCAACAGTTGAAGCTATTTTTAAATCAACACTAGGGGGCATGACAGGCAGCATAAGTTTTATTGCACTATATGTACTATCATTGTTGGTATCCGTACTTCCCACCTATCAAAAACAGAAGCACAACTCCTATTATCGTAGTCTTGGCGCATCAGGGGCTGTTTCAGCTATCGTCTTCACATATATTCTCATCAATCCTATGAGCCTTATGGGAATAATGTTTATACCAATCATGCTACCAGCTTTTTTGTTTGGGATAATTTTCATACTTATCTCGATGAAGCTGGAGAAAAGCCAAGCTGGCAGTATAAACCACTCAGCACATATAGCTGGAGGTGTCTTTGGAATTATAGCCACTACAATAGTGTTCTTATCACTTGCTAATATTAATATCATTCAATCATTCATAAATCAAATAAGGATTAACTCTATAAGTGATCTCATACACATAGGATTCTAAACCAAACAAAGGATATGAATACATCAACACTATTTCTCATTCCGGTGACACTAGGCGACACAGCCATAGATAAGGTTATTCCTCAATATAATCTTGAAATAATCACAAGTCTCAAGTTTTTTATTGTCGAAAACATACGCTCGGCTCGTCGATTTCTTAAGAAATGCGATCCATCAATAAATATTGATGAGCTTACCTTTTATGAGCTCAACAAACACACCAATCTAGATATTATAGGCTCCTATTTGAATCCAATAGTAAGAGGTGATAGTATAGGCATTATTTCCGAGTCGGGTTGCCCTGCCATTGCCGACCCTGGAGCCGACGTTGTGTCGATTGCTCAAAGACAAGGTATTAAAGTTGTACCTTTAGTGGGACCTTCATCAATCCTTATGTCGCTAATGGCATCTGGGTTTAATGGCCAAAGTTTTGCATTTCATGGATATCTGCCGATTGATAATAGCGAAAAGACCAAGCGAATCAAACAACTTGAAGCTAGAAGCTATAGCGAAAATCAAACCCAGATATTTATAGAAACACCATATAGAAATCAAAAACTTGCCGAGGATTTTATTTTACACTGCAAGCCATACACCAAAATGTGTATTGCTATGAACATTAGCTTGGAAAACGAATATATCGTGACCAAAACAATAAAGGAGTGGAAGAGCAAACTGCCAGAAATGCACAAGCAACTATGTGTGTTTTTAATTCACAAAGGATAATAGATTAAGGGATAAATGAATATACATCACAATTTTCAACTACAACCATACAACTCATTACAAACAAAGGCTAAAGCAAAGCTATTTGTAGAGACGCAAACTATTGAAGAAATACAAGAGGTTTTGAAACAATATCCCAACGAAAAGAAATTAGTCTTAGGCAATGGATGCAACATGTTTTTCACTAAAAACTACGACGGGATTATAATCAAACCTAGTTTGATGGGTATCAAAATTATAGATGAATCAAATCGTCATGTCATGTTAGAGGTGTGTGCTGGCGAAGACTGGGACACTTTTGTTGATTATTGTGTGAGACATGATTGGTCGGGAATAGAGAACCTTTCACTTATTCCAGGCTCGGTAGGAGCAGCCCCCATACAAAACATTGGTGCATATGGAGTGGAAGTAAAAGATGTTATTATGAGAGTAAATACCCTAGATATTACATCAGGAGAGGCAAAAACTTTTAACAACGACGAATGTGATTTTGAATATCGCGATAGTTTATTTAAAAAAACTCGCCAATATATTATCACCTCTATAGTTTTGCGTCTAAATAGATCTTTCATATACAAAGAAAAATATCTAGACTTAAAAAATGAGCTTAGAAACACATCTTATCCTAGTCTGAAACAAGTAAGGGAGGCTATAATTAATATACGCCAAAGAAAGTTACCAAACCATCTTGAGCTGCCCAATGCAGGAAGTTTTTTTAAAAATCCAATCCTCGATATCGTAGGAAAAGAGCAATTGGTAAAACTTCTTCCTGCTGCCCCTATTTATGATATAGGAAATGGCAAATATAAAACATCTGCCGCTTATTTAATTGAACAGGCAGGATATAAGGGTAGGCGAATTGGTAATGTGGGAACATATACAAACCATGCACTTATCATTGTAAACTATGGAACCGATAGTGGCAAAGATATTGAGAGCTTCAAAAATGAAATACAGGAGGTAATAAAGAATAAGTTCAACATTTGGTTGGAGCCCGAAGTGTGGATTTTTTAAAGTATAAAAGTTCTACATAATAATCTAAAACCACACTTTATCATTCTGATAAAACACAAAACCTTAGCCAATTATATTTTGCTATACCATTTATTTTTACTATCTTACGACGAATTTTGATAGGCATCCACTTATGGGTTGCCTTTCTAATTTCATAAGCTAACAATAAGCTATCTGAACTATTGGAGAGCGATAAAAACATATAACTTATAATTTCTAACATAGACATGAGCCGAGCATTTATTAAAGAAGATAACAAACAGGACATACCTTTTGTGCCGCCTAGAGCTGACTTACCTAAAGGCGTAACCAACTATGTTACTCCATTTGGACTGAAACAACTAATGGACGAGAAGGAGATGCTGTTTACCGACCTTAAACAGGTGAATGAAAGCAACGACCTTGGAAAAGTTAATGCCATAAAAGTTATAAACATTAAGTTGCAGCGACTTGAAGAACGAATTGTTACTGCCCAAGTAATTGATCCTGAAAAACATGATAACAGCAAGGTGCGATTTGGCTCGACAGTGTTATTGCAAATTGGAAGAAGTGCAAAAACCAGGAAGCTACAAATTGTGGGTGTTGATGAAGCTGATTTAAAGATGAACAAAATTGCATTTACTTCACCATTGGCAAAATCTCTGATAAACAAAACAGTAGGTGAAAATGCTGTGCTTAAACTTCAACGAGGCGAAAACAAATTTAAAGTACTCGAAATTGAGTAGAAAGATATAATTTTCGATTTCTGATTTTTAGAGCTATCTTTGTTAACAATACAATTTTAAAAAAATAGCCAACTATATTTATGTCCTCATTCATTATTGAAGGCGGTCATCGCCTACACGGTACCATTACTCCACAGGGTGCAAAAAACGAAGCACTTCAGGTGATATGTGCTACGCTTTTAACCAAGGAGAATGTTATAATCGAAAACATTCCCGATATATTAGATGTGAACAATCTAATCTCGCTTCTTGCAGATATGGGTGTTGAGATAAAAAAGCTGAGAAATGACTCTTATTCATTCTGTGCGGCAAATATTGATTTAGAATATACCCAAACAACTGACTTTATACATAAAAGCTCGGCTTTACGAGGCTCCATCATGATAGTTGGACCACTACTGGCTAGATTTGGACACGCCACAGTTCCCAAACCTGGAGGCGATAAGATAGGCAGAAGGAGACTTGATACCCATTTCAATGGAATTATGAAACTGGGTGCAGAGCTCATCTTCAACGAGTCCAAACAGCTATTTAGTCTTTCAGCCAAAGAGCTGAAAGGCAATTACATTCTTCTTGACGAAGCCTCCGTTACGGGCACTGCTAATTTGTTGATGACAGCAGTTATGGCAGAAGGAGAAACTATTATCTACAATGCTGCTTGCGAACCATATGTTGAGCAACTTAGTCAAATGCTAGTTAGAATGGGTGCAAGAATTGATGGAATAGGATCAAATAGATTAATAGTTAAAGGTGTGAGTAAACTAGGTGGTTGCAGCCACCGATTGCTACCAGATATGATTGAAGTGGGCAGTTTTATTGGAATGGCGGCAATGACTGGTTCTGAAATAACTATCAATGATGTTTCAGCGCAAAATCTTGGGATAATTCCTGAGAGCTTCAGAAGACTAGGAGTTAAAATAGAACAACATGGTGATAGTCTTTTCATTCCTCAACAAGACACATACACTATCGAATCATTTTTAGATGGCTCAATCCTAACCATTGCTGATGCACCTTGGCCTGGGCTTACGCCTGATTTGCTAAGTGTTATGCTTGTTGTTGCTATAAAAGCTGAGGGATGCGTACTTATACATCAGAAGATGTTTGAAAGTCGCCTGTTTTTTGTAGACAAACTAATTGACATGGGTGCACAAATCATATTATGCGACCCACATCGTGCAACAGTTATAGGCAATGGAGGTCGCTTTCAACTAAAGGCAATGACGATGTCATCACCTGATATAAGGGCAGGAATCTCATTACTTATTGCAGCAATGAGTGCAAATGGGGTGAGCACAATTCACAATATAGATCAAATAGATCGGGGCTATCAAAACATAGACGAAAGACTAAACAAACTGGGTGCCAACATAAAGCGCCAATAGAATCACTTGTCAGCCATTAACTGATGCGCTTGTGGGCATTATGAGTTTTGCGAACCAGAGAAACAGGCTCAATTTTAGTATTTGAGCCTCTCAGGCATGAGAAATAGGCTCAACTTTGGTATTTGCACCTCTCGGACGATGGAGAAAGGCTAAACTAGTAAATTCGACCCTTGCAGCACTTGAGGAGTTGTGATATTAATAAATTGCCTTTGGTTCAAGATTATTCACAAAATCAATCAAAAAAGGCAACTCTTCAATATCCTCATCTATCACCCTGCCATTAAAAGTTATAACATCTAAGTCTATTACCCGCGGAGCATTCTTGTTATCGGTTCTAACCCTTCCCAATGTTGACTCAATTTGTTTAAGTTCCATTTTAAGTTGATGCAAACCAAGGCTGCTTATCAACAACACCGCACCATTTAAAAAATCATCTTGATCTTCATACTTAAGTGGCTTGGTAATAATAAACTCTGTTCGTTTCACCACATGACCCAACTTCTGAAGCTTCTCTAAAGCCCGACTAAAATTATTATCACTATCAATATTTGAGCCTAAAGCTACCACAAACCTATTAAGCCTATCGGCGCTAGATATTTCAACAAGAACATTATCTGAAAAGCGTAAAGCATGTGGTTTTTCAACTCTCACAAATATGTCTTGAATAAAAGGGCTATAGTCTAATATGTTTTCATAAATCTTGTCAGCTAGCGACTCAATAAGATGAAAACTTTTATTATCAACCATCTCAATTATTTGCTTTGTTAGCTTCTTGTAGTCAACAGCATCCCCAATATCATCACTCTGACTAGCATTTTTGGTATCATATTTTAAAGAAAATGATATTACAAGATCCTGTAGTTTTTCCTTTTCCCAATCCATAAAACCAATGAAGGCTCTTAACCTTAGTTTCTGAACTTCAATTTTGGATAGCTTAGGCACATAATATTTATTTATACTCATACAAAAGTTGTTTTATAAATTCTAAATTAAATGATCTCCACCATCAATATACAAAATTTGTCCAGTAACAAAATAGCTATCTATCAGAAAACGAAATGCCTTTAAAATTTCATCCAAGCTTCCAATAGTTTTCAGAGGTATCTCCTTTGCCAAGTTCATTAGATAAGCTTCATCTTTATCCTTGGGAGGCAATATCAATCCTGGCGCAATAGCATTAACTCTAAAATGTGGTGCCAAATGTACAGCAGAAAGCAAAGTGAACTCTTTCAAAAGTTTTTTGCTTAAGATATAATCAAGATGTTTTGAATAGTTTTTCTCAACCTTTGTGTCAATAAAATTGATTATTACACCTTTATCGTAAACTCGTGCAAAAGACTTGGTAAGGAGATAGATATTTTCAAAGTTTATTTTCATCTCTTTATGATAGAGTTCACTTCCGATATCTTCAAAACTAGACGGGTGAAAATCAGAGGCACAGTTCACTAATATTTCAATATTGATGCCATCATCTTTAAAAGATTGAAATAGTGAATCAAAATCATTGTTGGCTATGAAATCAATTTTTACAAGCTTCGAGTCCACACCAAATACATCAACTTGATTCTTCAAGTCTACCGCCTTTTGATGCGAACTATTGTAGTGCAACAAAAGGTTGTAGCCCTGACTTGCTAGATCCAAAGCAATACCCTTTCCTATTCTATCTGCACTACCTGTGACTAAAGCATATTTATTCATCCCTAAAACTCCTCTTTTACTATTTGCTCACTTGAAATACCAAGCGACTTAAGATTCTCTTCCATAGCTTTCATCATTGGTTTAGGACCACACAAGTAGTAATACTTTGTAGTATCATCAATCACCGACTTAATGGTTTCTGAACTAATATACCCATTCTCGTATCCCTCTAGCTTCTCTTCCGAGAGAACATTTGTGTAGTTCTTTCCAAGTAGCTTATCAAAATAATCCTCTAGGATGATATCTTCTTTTTTCTTATTGGCGAATATTAGCTTGTTGTTGCCTATTTCATTCTTTTTCTCTAGCATCTTAAATATTGCAATAAATGGTGTAATACCTGCTCCGCCAGCCAAGAAAACGCCTTCTCCTTTATATCTAATAGAACCAAAAGGTTTATATACAAATATTTCATCACCAGCTTTAGCTTTAAGCAATTCATTTGTAACTCTCTTGCGACTAGGATATGTTTTAATAGTAACCTCTAAGTCTGAATCCTCTGGAAGAGAAGTGAAAGTGAAACAGCTCTTCACATCTTTCCATCCATCTTTATTGATTGAGATATCTACAGCTTGACCTGGAAGATAATTAAAATTTTCAGGCTTTTCAGTTTGCAAATGAAGCACATCATGGGTTAAGTGTTCAATAGATTTTATTTTTAATAGTTGTGACATATAATTAAGTGTTTTAAAAGTTAAACATTACTTCCGTTTAAGACAATTAACACCAACTAAAGATGTAATTGTTACAAAATGTTGGGTTAGTATCAATAGTAAAACATTTAAGCTCATGCGATGTTCATTACAATAAAGAGAGAATTGAATATTATATAAAAAGAGTTTTAGGTTACATCCTCTCAAAATAACAAATCATATCTGTTTTATTAAACTCATAAATATCATAGGCTATCAACGAATGCTTATGTAGTGATAATGAAAAATATATAACAAATAAGATTTGCTTTTAACCATACTCTTTTATTACTTTGTATATAGATACTTAACTGATAAAAACAACCGAAATAAGGTTATATAAAAGTTGACTTCATCAAATATACACCAAATCTAAAACAACAAATTATGACAGATAAAACTGTGGTCTCAGACCTTAAGCAGGTAACAATAAGGTTTTCTGGCGACTCTGGCGACGGAATGCAACTTAGCGGAACACTTTTCTCTACATTATCTGCTATTTTTGGAAACGAAATAGCTACGTTTCCCGATTATCCTGCAGAAATTCGTGCTCCACAGGGCACGCTACATGGTGTGTCTGGCTTTCAGGTTCGAATTGGGTCAAAAGACATCTACAATGCTGGCGACAAAACCGACGTACTTATTGCAATGAACCCTGCAGCGCTTAAAGTGAATCGCACTCATCTAAGAAAGGGATCTATTGTAATTTTCGATACTGACTCTTTCACAAAAAGAGATTTAAACAAAGCACTTTTCAATAGCGATGACCCATTTCATGAGCTGGGTATAACGGATGTACAAATTATTCCAGTATCCATAACCTCTATGACAAAAAATGCACTCTTGGATAGTGGCTTAGAAAATAAGGATATACTACGAAGCAAAAACATGTTCGCTCTAGGTGTTGTTTGCTGGCTATTCAATAGACCAATAGAAATAGCAGAACAACTACTGAAAGATAAATTCAAAAAACGCCCTAAGCTAATAGAATCGAATATAAAAGTGCTAATAGATGGATACAATTATGGTAATAATATACACTTATCAGCCACCACGTATAGGATAGAGACCATCAATAGCAGTAAAGGATTCTACAAAGATATAAATGGCAACACTGCCACTGCATATGGTTTGATTGCTGCAGCTGAAAAAGCAGGATTAAAATTATTCTTAGGCTCATACCCCATCACTCCTGCTACCGATATTCTTCAAGAACTGGCTGCTAGAAAGGACTTGGGTGTTAAGGCTCTTCAAATGGAGGATGAGATTGCCGGTATTGCCACAGCTATTGGAGCAAGCTTTGCTGGTAGCTTAGCAGCAACTTCAACATCAGGACCAGGTTTAGCTCTCAAAAGTGAGGCTTTAGGGCTAGCTGTTATGACTGAGCTGCCTTTAGTTGTAATAAACGTGCAACGAGGTGGTCCTTCAACAGGAATGCCCACCAAGAGCGAACAATCAGATTTATCACAAGCGCTTCATGGCAGAAATGGAGAAAGTCCACTAGTGGTTATTTCTGCAACAACTCCCACCGACTGTTTCGACAGCGCTTATTGGGCTTCAAAAATTGCTTTGGAGCATATGACGCCAGTTATTTTGCTATCTGATGGATATATAGCCAACGGCGCTTCAGCTTGGAAAATACCCAACCTAGATGAGTATCCAGAAATAAGCCCCAACTTTGTTCAAAACAACTTTGAGGGCGAAGCAGAAGATTGGAAACCATACATCAGAGATGAAGAAACACTAGCAAGGTATTGGGCTGTGCCAGGAACACCCAAATATATGCACCGCATTGGCGGTCTCGAAAAAGACTACCACACTGGTGCTATTTCATCAAATCCAGACAATCACCAATTGATGGTTGACACTAGGCAAGCCAAAGTAGATAGAATAGCTAACTACATTCCCGAACAAAAAGTTATTGGGGATGAGGATGCCGAGACTCTAATTGTCGGCTGGGGAGGAACTTACGGACATTTGCTAGAGGTGACTATGAGACTACAAGACAAAGGAGAGAAAGTGGCATTAGCACATTTCAAGTTTATTAATCCACTACCTCGCAATACTCACGATATATTAAAGAAGTATAAGAGAGTTATTGTAGCCGAACAAAACAATGGACAATTTGCATCATTCTTGTTGAGCAAGTTTGATGATATAAAAATAGATCGATTCAACAAAATTGAGGGCCAGCCCTTTAGTGTAAGTCAACTAGTTGAGGAGTTTTCAAAAATCATAGAAAGGAGCTAACTATGGAAACAATAGAAAAAAAACAAATACAATACAAACCTAAAGATTTTAAAAGTAGTGCTAGCGTACGCTGGTGCCCTGGTTGTGGCGATCATGCAATATTGAGCTGCCTACATAAAGCATTGGCTGAGCTTGATGTGACTCCCGAAAACACAGCAGTTATTTCGGGCATTGGTTGTTCTTCTCGCCTACCCTACTATATGAACACATATGGATTTCATAGCATCCACGGACGTGCAGCGGCAATTGCTACTGGGGTGAAAGCTGCAAATCCAAACCTTAACGTGTGGGTAGCAACTGGAGATGGAGACTCTTTGGCAATAGGTGGCAATCATTTTATTCATACAATTAGAAGAAACGTAGATATCAATATTATTCTTTTCAACAATAAAATTTACGGTTTAACCAAAGGACAATACTCACCAACTTCAGATAGAGGATTTGTGTCAAAATCATCTCCTCACGGAACTATTGAAGATCCTTTCAGACCTTCTGAACTATGTTTTGGTGCAAGAGGCACTTTTTTTGCGAGAGCTATTGATGTGGATATGAAAAACACCACTGAAATTATGACTCAAGCTGGTAAACATAAAGGCACCTCGGTGATTGAAATTTTACAAAACTGTATTATTTTCAACGATGGCATCCACAATAACATAGCTGATAGAAGATGGAAGGCTGAAAAAACAATCTTTTTGAAACATGGTGAGAAAATGATTTTTGGAGAAGAAAATAATAAAGGAATTGTTTTAGATGGATGGAACTTGAAGGCTATCACCATTGGACAAGATGGATATACTATTGACGATGTATTAACTCACGATGCAACGATGGAAGACAACACTCTTCATACTAAGTTAAGCCTTATGGGATACGAAAATGAAGATTTACCAGTTGCACTTGGTGTTATACGATCGGTGGAAACCCTTACATATGATAGTGAATTGGAGAAAATAATGCAGAAAGCTCAACAAAACTCAAATTCAAAAACCTTTACCGACTTTTTAATGAACGATTCCCATATCTGGGAGATAAAATAGACTAATAATTATATTTTTTATTATTTAAATGGGGATGCTATCTTACTTTTAAAGAAGCATCCCTATTTTTATATACTATAACGCTAAGAGCACATAGATAGATGAAAACCTATATTTCCTGACTTCGACACTGGGACACCCTAAATATCTCTCCAAAATTTCTCCTCGAAGAGTGGAGCTATTAATTTGTGCTTAGATGTTATCAACATTGTTTTGCTAATGGTTTCCCTACTTTTGGGTAATTTAATTTTCAGCGTAGTGATTGTTTTTGCAATATCTAAAACTCTATCCACACTCAAGTCAATACCATTTATCTTCAGTCTCCTTTCAAGCTCTTTATATATTTTATATGCTACAAAACAAATACAAACATGCGCCTCTATTCTTCGTGGTGTAAAGTGGAACATTGGGCGTATTTCAAGTTTTCCTTTGGTAACTCGAAACGCTCTTTCAATAACCCATAATCCATTATATTGCTCATATACCTCTTTAGCAGAAAGTGAAGTATTGGTTATATAGCCTTTTAATCCGTCCCACCGCTCATCTTCCTTTATGGACTGCTGATTTATCCCAACTTTTACATTATCAGATATTTCTAAAAACTTATTATAGCCTCGCTTATTGATGTTTTCTTTAGTTATTTTGCCACTTTTATAGG
>CAYFSV010000015.1:0-28773 GCA_964345815.1 uncultured Proteiniphilum sp.
TGAGGTCATATGTGTTGTAAAAAAGTTCCGCATTATTATTATTTGCGATGAATATGTTGCAAAGATAAAGGAATAGTTTATAAAAAGAAACAAAATGCTATTTATTTCAATCAAATGTTTGTTTTAAGTTAACAATGATGTGGAGCATTGGTATTTCTTTTTATAAACTAGCTACTTCTACTCCTTCAACTCTTTGTCTAAAAAGTCTATTCGATTGCGCAACCATGTTTTCATTTGCGAAATTAGCTCGTTGTAGGTTGCATCCTTTGTGTTGGGTGTGGTGTTTGCAATATTAAAGTTTTCGAATTGTGATTTGCTCAACTCTTCTGCCTTGATGTCTATATATTCTAGAATGCTTTCTGCCTTGGGTTTCATCTCCTGCCATTGTGCAAAATACTTTTCTCTGAAACCTGGTATTTCAAAAAATCTACAGAAGAACTGAATTCCTGCTCGATCGTCACCCTTATATGCATTTTCGGCACTGAACAATAAATCGTTCCTCACAAAATATTTATTACTTCCATTATATCCAAAGCCCCAATCAAAGTCCCACAGTGGTCCCCATTTTATTTTGCTATCAGCCTCTTTGTATAGGTATGTGCTTTTGGGATGGTGTAGCTCCTGATTTCGAAGAAGTTCATTTATGAGCAAAAAGTTGATTAATGATCTCACATCTGTATATTGTTCATAATCATCGCTTGGGAAATTATCACCGTAAAGAGTTCTCTCAAGCTCATGAATAGCATCTTTTATATACTCCATTTCGGCATTGCTGCTTAGTTTAGGACCCTGCACCATAACTGGCAGATTAAAATAGTCACTCTTAAATTGATAGTCTTCATCGAAATTCACATCTAGTTCGGCAAGAAATCCACCATCTGTGTTTATGTCCACTCTGCCTTTTCCCACCTCCTTTTGTTCTGTCATTTGATAATTTCCACGATAAGTGCCGTTAATAAACATCTCAACATGTATAGAACTGTGATTAAACTCAAGGCCAAACCGCCTGCCAAGTTCAAATGCTATATCATTCATCAACAGAGTTGGGTCTTGGTAGTTGGCAAGAAAAACCCATTTTTTTGCTTTTGGAAGACCAAATAGAGATGTCTTCGTTGGAAAGTCAACTCTATATGGCTTTTTGTCCTCGCGCCAAGTGCTGTTTCCACGACCACGAATAGTCATTTCCACATTGCTCATTTCAAAATCAGTGTCGGTTGGTGTTGTGAGGTTGAATGAGGCAGGAAGTTTCGTTTTCTTTTCTACAACCTCCTTGTTACCATCTATAAAAATGCTAACTATTGGCAGGTTTGTGAACATTGGGCCTGATACTTCTAGGTTATAGTCTAGGGTTTTTCCATTTGGCATTTTCACAGTGTAATTTAAGTCTTCCATTAGCGATATCGAACTCTGACCACTAATTTGCTTTTCTCCCTTTACGAAAACCTCTCCATCCGATTCAAAATCAGCTCTTATGTTTTTTACATTACCAATCCATTCAGATGTTCTTATATTAATAACTTTAGAATCGTTATTGATAGTTGCAACTATGTCTTTGTTTACATCATTTTTGTCTGACTTTATAACGAATGATCTAAACGCCAATTCTTGTGCCTTTCCAACCTGGCTCACATTAATAAGCACGGGTGTAGCATTTTCTGCTTCGATGGTTATTGTTGTGGATCTAGTGCTTTCATCGGTGTCATTGGCGGTAACAGCAATTTTTATTTTCTCATTTACTATAGTAGCGCTACACCAATCTCTATCTTTGGTTGGCACACTCACCTTTACAATTATTGCATTTGTGGAGTATTGAATAAATTTCTCGGATGCATCGTGAGTGGTAAACTCCACTACAGAATTATCAACCTTTAAAGATGCCGTTTTCTCTTCGCAATTAGTTAATCCAATAAATAAAAAGAGACTAAGTAGAGCTATGATTGTTTTTGATTTCATGTGTTTGATAGTTTTTGTCGATAATTTCTGTTTGGACTAGAATATCCCAAACAATTTTCTTCTTTTCTGTGGTTCGGGCATTGCACTATGATCAGCCATAACTTGAAGAGCATTTTCGCCTCTCACTGTAGCTTGCACAGCATTGTAAATTACACCCCAGTCGGGAAGCCCTCCAAGGTTTCTATCATCGATAAACATATCAACCCCAAGTTTGCGTCCTGCCTTCGATCGGTCTTCTCCAATATAATTTTCATTGGCAGCATAAAAGTATAATCCTCTTTCGGCGCAATAATCTATAGCCTCTTGTAGTAGATCTCCCTCTCTAACAGTCCACAAAATTAGTTTGTGATTATCTTTTTGTAGTTGTAGCAATGTTTCGATAGCAAATGGAATTGGTTTCCCAATTTCTGGATAAGCATGCTCTACAATTGTTCCGTCAAAATCTATAGCAATATTCATTTTCTTGTAAATTGTTTTGTTTCAATATTCAATTGCAAAGATACAAAATGTCTTTTGATATCCTACAGCCAATATTTGTGCTTCATTTATCGGTGTAGATTAATTAAAATAATTAACTTTGCTAAAAGTGAAATCTAACTAAATTAATGATTATATGAGAAATGCATTCTATACCTTGTATGCAATTGGGCTGTTCTTTTTTATGAGTTGTGCCTCTAATGATAAAGCTACTATTTTTAATGGTAAAAATCTATCCAATTGGGATTTTGTGCTTGAAGACAACTCTGTGTCGCCAGCTGATGTGTTTAAAGTTGTGGATGGTGCAATTTATATTAAGGGTGAACCCCTAGGATATATGTTTACAAAGAGTCAGTATGAAAACTATAATTTAAGTTTAGAATATAAGTGGGAGGGTGAGGCTTCAAACAGTGGTGTTTTCTTGATAATTGAAGAGGCATTAAATCCTTTCCCAAAATGTATTGAGTGTCAATTGATGGATCAAAAGGCTGGTGACTTTGTGTTGCTTGCCGGGTCTGATATGGAAGAGTATAAAATGCCTGAGGGTGTTGTTGAGAGACCACAATTTCCAGTGGTAGAGAAAAATGCAGATTCCTCTGAAAAACCTGCTGGTGAATGGAATAAATTGGATATCTCAGTTTATGATGGTGTCATTGATGTGTTTGTAAATGGGGTTCATCAAAACACAGGAACAAGCGTTGCAAAAGTTGGCCATATTGGTTTGCAAAGCGAAGGAGGGGGGATATATTTTCGTAATTTAAATCTAAATGAGATAAAGTAAAACCTTATTGTATATATACAAAACTATTAAAACGAAAACAGTTATTATGAGAACTACAGAAAATTCACAGAAGTTTATTGACCAAGAACAAAAGTATGGAGCACACAATTATAATCCACTTCCTGTGGTTTTGTCGCGCGGAATGGGGTGCTATGTGTGGGATGTAGATGATAAAAAGTATTTCGATTTCTTATCTGCCTACTCTGCCGTAAACCAAGGGCATTGTCATCCCAAAATTGTGGGAGCACTTACCCAACAGGCAGAAACGCTCTGCTTAACCTCAAGAGCGTTTTATAATGATAGCTTGGGACCATACGAAGAGTTTATGCATAATTATTTTGGTTATGATAAGTTGTTGCCAATGAATACTGGTGCGGAGGCAGTGGAAACTGCACTGAAACTGGCTCGAAAGTGGGGTTACCTCAAGAAAGGAATACCTGCAAACGAGGCTATTATTGTGGCTTGTGAGGGTAACTTTCATGGGCGCACAATAACAATTGTTTCTATATCTACGGACCCAGATGCCCGTGCCGACTATGGACCCTATACTCCAGGTATTGAGGTGATTCCATATAATGATGTGGACGCACTTAAACAAATATTTGAAGAGAAAGGTGATAAGATTGCTGGTTTCTTGGTTGAACCTATTCAGGGTGAGGCGGGAGTTTTTGTGCCTGATGAGGGCTATCTGAAAGCTACGTATGACTTGTGTAAAGAGCATAACGTTTTATTTATAGCAGATGAGGTGCAAACAGGAATTGCACGAACAGGAAAATTGCTTTGCTGTGATCATGAGGGTGTTCGCCCTGACGTGGTTGTGTTAGGAAAAGCTATTTCGGGGGGTGTTATGCCTGTTTCGGCTGTGTTGGCTGATGATGAAATAATGATGACTATTAAACCAGGACAGCATGGATCTACGTTTGGTGGTTTTCCTTTGGCAAATCGTGTTGCAACTGCTGCTCTAGAAGTTGTGAGGGACGAAAAACTTGCTGAGCGAGCTGAACACTTAGGTAAAATATTTCGTGATGAAATGCAAAAGATAGACAGTCCATATGTGAAAGTAGTGAGGGGCAAAGGATTGCTTAATGCAATTGTTATTGAGCCACATAATGGCAAAGAGGCTTGGGATGTGTGTGTGGAGATGGCAGAGAATGGACTTCTTGCAAAGCCTACTCATCAACATATTATAAGATTTGCACCACCTTTGATTATCACCGAAGAGGAGTTGATGGAGGCAATTGACATTATTAAGAAGTCAATTAAATCCCTTGAATAATACATAAATTTGAAAATCATATGCAAACAACGTCTAAGATATTAATGGTTCGACCTTTTCGCTTTGAGTTCAATAGAGAAACTGCAGATAATAATCATTTTCAGCAGGAAAGCAATGATCAAGGAGTGTCTGAAGCTGCAATCAAAGAGTTTGATGCTTTAGTGGATACCCTTAGAGGAAATGATGTTGATGTTGTTGTGGTTCAGGACACGTCGAGCCCGTGGACACCCGACTCCATTTTTCCTAACAATTGGTTTTCGTCGCATATAAGTGGTGAGCTAGTTTTATATCCAATGTATGCCGAAAATAGGAGGGCTGAGCGAAAGCCTGCAGTATTGAATTTGTTGCGAAGAAAGATGAGTCACCCCAAGCTTGTTGATCTCACTAATTGGGAGCAAGAGGGGGAGTTTCTGGAAGGAACTGGTAGCATGATTTTTGACAGAGACAAAAGAATAGCTTATGCTTGTCGTTCACAGCGCACATCCGAAAAAGTACTTCACGACTTTTGCTCCAAAATGAACTATGATGCAGTGATATTTGATTCGTACGATAAAAATGGCAATCCTATTTATCACACCAATGTGATGATGGAGGCGGGAACACAGGTAGCAATTGTGTGTTTGGAGTCGATAAAAGATGATGCTCAACGGAACAAAGTTGTGTCGAGACTAGAAGCGTCGGGTAAAATAATTGTTGATATAACTCTTGAACAGGTTGAGCATTTTGCGGGGAACATGCTTGAGTTGAAAAGTAGAAATGGGCGCCCACTTATGGTTATGTCTGAGTCTGCCAGACAATCACTTTCGCCCGAACAGTTTAAAATCATATCTACATACAATAAAATAGTTTCGTCAAATATTGACACAATAGAAAAGAACGGAGGGGGCTCTGCAAGATGCATGATTGCTGAAATATTTTATTGATAAGGTGTAAGTTTTAATGATAATGAACAGATATTCGTAAAAGTTTGTTTACTTTGTTACTTATTAATCAAAACAAATTATATAAATAAATTTATTATGTCATTCAGAACAGAACTTAAAGAATTTTTGATGCGCGGCAGTGTTGTTGACATGGCTGTGGGTATCGTGATTGGTGGAGCTTTTGGCAAAATAGTTACATCTTTTGTAGATGATATACTGATGCCACTAATTTCTACAGTAGTAGGTGAAGGGCAGTTTGCGGACCTGAAAATCATGCTTAAGCAAGCAGTGATTGATGCTGATGGTGCTGAGCTTGTTCCTGCAGTTACATGGAACTATGGTTCGTTTATTCAAACAGTAGTTGACTTTTTAATCGTTGGTACTTCAATATTCCTTGTTATTAAAGCAATGAACTCGATGAAGCGTAAGAAAGCTGAAGAGCCTGCTGCTCCAGAGCCAGCTCCAGAACCAACCAAAGAGGAAACATTACTTACTGAAATTCGCGACTTGCTGAAAAAGCAATAAAGCATTAAATCTTATTTTTACACAAAAGGTCAGTATGAAGCTTCATTCTGACCTTTGTTATATTTTTAAGCATTCGGAAAAAGATAGCTATGGATAACTCTATATTAAAGTGAGTTTGACATAAGATATTTTAGGCAAAACTATACCAAAATAGAAACGTATTTTGCATCTTTAATACGTATCAATGAATAAATAAACAAAACATCCCTACTCTTTGAGCTGTTTTCAATATTAATCAAAACTAAATATCAGGAGTAACTACCAATTATAAAAAATATGGCTTCATAGCCCGTTGCGGATTGTCGCTTTTATTGATAAAAGCTTTTATTGACATGTTATTGAGCTCATTATCAGTTAATAATCCACATTTAGTCTTTTGACTTCTGTCTGAAAACGATGTGATTGGTACAATTACCATTTGTAGATATCCGAATCTGCATCAAAAGCGTCTAAAAACAAATGGTAAATGCATTAATCACGCATGATTAATGCAATTACCAAAATTATATTGCACATCTTTGACTCATTTGTGCATAAAAACAAATGGTTATTGAGCTATTCACACGTGATTAGTCCAATTACCATTTGACGATAGACAGATTTTGATGGTTTTTTGCTTATCTACAAATGGTTATTACACCAATCACTGCGATATTTGACCAAAAACATTTGACGAAACGTATATTTTGATGCATTTTTGTATATCAACAAATGATAATTGCACCAATTGTGGCAGTATTTGTTAATAAACATTTGGCGATTTATGTATAGATAGGATTATTGCACCGTATATAAATCGCGAAGAGTTGACCTTAATGAATTTGTAGTTTAAAAAACTTGAGCAAATTGATGATAAGAAATTTGTTTTGGTCTGAATGATTGTGTGCGATAGGAAAACAATATCGCTTCGTTATTGGATGAGATATAATTATTGATGGAGAATTATGTGTTACCATTTTGAAGGTATCCATATCCTTGTAGTAATATCTTCTGACATTTGGAATAGTGTGCCATAGGGGTGTTGATGGTAACTTTTATAACCAAAAAGCTTCGATACACTGTCTGTATCGAAGCTTTAGATTAATGGTACTCGGAGCGGGACTTGAACCCGCACAGCCTAAATGGCCACAAGATTTTAAGTCTTGCGTGTCTACCGATTCCACCATCCGAGCATCCTTATATTTTGGATAGAGGCTTATGCCTCTGGTAAACTATACAATTGAATATAAATGTTGAAATAATTCGTTGTGCTGAATTGATTTCGGGGTCAAAAGTACTATATTTTTCAGCAACTGCAAACTGTTTTGATGTTTATTTTTGTTTGATGCCTCAAAATAACTGCTTGAATAAAAAAAAGGATGTCTGTGTGACACCCTTTTTTTCATTTGTTTGAAATAATATTATCTATATTATTTTACAATATCTAGTAGTTCAACGTCGAAAATCAATGTTGAGTAAGGCTTGATTGATCCTGTATCTCTTGATCCGTATGCAAGGTCTGCTGGGATATATAATTTCCATTTTGAACCAACTGGCATTAACTGGAGAGCTTCAGTCCAACCAGCTATTACTTGTGTTACTCCAAATTGAGTGGGTTCGCCACGCTCAATACTGCTATCAAAAACCTCGCCATTAATGAGAGTTCCGTGATAGTGCACTTTTACTTGATCGCTTGAGGTTGGGATGTCTCCTTTACCTTCTTTGATGATTTCATATTGAAGTCCGCTTGGAAGAGTAACTATTTCTTCACGCTTGCCGTTCTCCGAAAGAAACGCTTCGCCCTCTTTAAGGTTTTCAGCATATTGCTCTTTTAGCTCTTCATCTCTTTTGGCTTGTGCCTTAACTTGATTCTCTTCAGATTTTGTTTGAATCAATATGTTTGCATCTGAATTGGTAATAGCAGTCTTTTGATTTTTCAAAGAGCTGATTAGTCCAGATAAGAATTGATCATTATTTATTTTAGCATCTTCGCTTCCCAAAACGCCTTGTGCAAATTGTGGCATCATGTTTTTAGAAATTTGATGTCCAATACTCAATCCTTGTGTGTAAGCATCGTCTGATTCGCTTTTAGAGTTAATTGCTTTTTTCAAACCTTTTATAAATGCATCAAGCTTTGGTGCATTGGCTTTGTTTAGTGAGTCAATTTTGCTTTTTAGTTCTTTTTGAATTGCTGGCTTATCAGTTGAATCAGCAGCAGCAATTTTCATTTGATACTCATATTCAAGGTTGGTAGCGCTTTCCATTATTCCTGAGTGCTCCAAAAACTGAGCCAACCCACCTTCATTAGCTAGGTTTACTCCGTATGCATAAGAAACGCTATCAACATCACTTTTTAATGATACTGATGGTGCTGAGCTGCTACCATTACATGATGTGAGTGCAACTCCAAATATTGCCACTAGGGCAATTGAGAAAAAGTTCTTTTTATTCATTTTCTTATTGTCTGTTTTGATATTATTTTAAATCTGTTTATAGAGATATTATTCAATTCCTAAAAGTTCAACTTCAAAAATCAAAGTGGTGTTTGGTCCAATCATGTCGCCTGCTCCTTGTGCTCCGTATGCTAGGTCTGATGGGACAAACAATCTCCATTTAGAGCCAACTGACATAAGTTGTAATGCTTCAACCCACCCTTTGATTACTTGAGTGACTCCAAAAACAGCTGGTTGCCCTCTTTCAACAGAGCTGTCAAAAACAGATCCATCTATAAGCGTACCGTGATAGTGACATTTAACTCTGTCGTTTGCTGTTGGGATATCTCCTTCTCCTTCATTAATTACTTGGTATTGAAGTCCGCTTGGTAGAACTATTACTCCCTCAACTTTTGCGTTTTCTTCTAAGAATTTTTTTCCAGCCTCTTCGTTTTGTTTAAGTTGCTCTTCTTGTTTTTTGCTGAAAAATACTTGAATGTGTTCGTTTGCTTCTTGTGCGCTCATCTCAAGCTCACCTTTGTTTAATACATCAGAAACAGCTTTGCTATATGCTTCTACGTTTATATCATTTAGCCCTGAATTTACCAGGCTACTAGCCATGCTCATTCCTAATGCGTAACTTAATTTCTCCATTTTATTGTCTATTCTTTATTATTTAACTCGCAAAGTTATAACATTATAGCGAAATTTGTTTATAAAAGTGGATAAAATTAGAAGAATGCACAATCTTATTATATTTGAAGAGTTTTTGAACTGTATAATTTGGTATCTTAATTGTCTCTTTGGTTGTGATTTTGTATATTTGTGTTATTACACTTGAAATAAATAATTTTAATCGTATGAAGAAGATTGTAGTTTTAACTGGTGCTGGCATGAGTGCTGAAAGTGGGATAGCAACCTTTAGAGATTCGGGAGGATTGTGGGATAAGTATCCAGTTGAACAGGTGGCTACGCCTGAAGCTTTTGATGCAAACCCTGAACTTGTTCTTGAATTTTATAATGTTCGTAGGCGTGAGTTGATTTCAGTTAAGCCAAATCCTGGACATTATGCATTGGCAGAGCTTGAAAAACACTTCGACGTGCAAATAATTACACAGAATATAGATAATTTGCATCAACAAGCTGGTAGTAGCAATGTAATGCACTTGCATGGTGAGTTGATGAAGTCGCGCTCTGTAGCTGATGATTCACTTATTTATGATATTGATCCTAAAGATAGTGATTTGCGTATCGGTATGAAGTGTGAGCGGGGCTTTCAGTTGCGACCGCATATTGTGTGGTTTGGTGAGGCTGTGCCAATGATTAGCGAGGCTGCAGAAATTTCGCAGCAAGCAGATATTTATATCATAATTGGCACCTCTATGAATGTGTATCCAGCCGCTGGACTATTGGGTTATGTGTCTAGTGAGGTACCTGTCTATTTGATAGACCCCAAAGATGTTCAGATTAGTCGTCGTGATGTTCATCACATAATGAAAGGTGCTTCAGAGGGATTAAAGGAGTTGACCGAGATATTGCTAAAAGATAAATAACACACTCTATTGATATTAATTTTACAAAAGCTCCAATTATCAGAAATAGCATTTCGATAGTCAGAGCTTTTTTTGTATTTTTGGCAGTTCAATAAAAAAAGATAGGATTTAGAATAAGTGGGAAAAAAGATAGTTCAAACACCAATGATGAAACAACACGATGATATAAAGCGTGAGCATCCTGATGCAATATTGCTTTTTCGTGTTGGCGATTTTTACGAAACATTTGCTGAAGATGCCATTGCAACTTCTGAGATTTTGGGTATAACTCTAACTCGAAGAGCTAATGGACCTGCTGGGCATGTAGAAATGGCAGGATTTCCGCATCATGCTTTAGATACTTATTTGCCCAAACTTGTGAGAGCTGGCAAACGTGTTGCTATTTGTGACCAACTAGAAAATCCAAAGGAAACAAAAACATTAGTAAAACGTGGTATTACTGAATTGGTTACTCCTGGAGTATCGATTAATGATAATGTATTAAATCATAAAGAGAATAATTTTTTAGCATCAATATTTAATGTCAAAAACTCTTCTATTTATGGAATTTCACTATTGGATATTTCAACAGGAGAGTTTCTTGTTTATGAAGGAAATAGAGATGAAGTAGATAAACTACTTGCAAGCTTTTCACCCAAAGAGATTCTTATTGAAAGAGGCAAGAAGAGGAGGTTTGAAGAATTATTTGGTATTGGATATTTCACATTTGAGCTTGATGACTGGGTGTTTACTGATAGTGCTGCACGTGATAGATTGATAGCACATTTTGATACACAGAATCTTAAAGGATTTGGAGTCGATCATCTAACCATGGGAATTGTGGCTGCTGGTGCAATTTTGCACTATATGGATATAACGCAGCACACTCAGCTTGGACATATATTGTCGCTAAAGCAGATTGATGAAAATCGATACGTGAGATTGGATAAATTTACGGTTCGTAGTCTAGAACTAACCTATACAATGAATGAGGGAGGCAAAAGTCTACTTAATATTCTGGATCGAACTATTTCACCAATGGGTTCTAGAATGTTGCGTCGCTGGATTGTGTTTCCTCTTAAAGAGATGAAACCTATTGAAAACAGGCTTGACGTTGTGGAGAACTTTTTTAGAGAGGTAGATTTAGCACAGCTGCTAGATCAAAAATTGTCTCTCATTGGTGATCTGGAGCGAATAATTTCTAAAGCTTCCGTTGGTAGGATTACACCTCGTGAAGTGGTTCAGCTTAAGGTTGCCTTGAATGCTGTTGAACCTATTAGAAAAATGTTTCTGGCATCTTCTAATGATAGTTTAAAGGAGATGGGTGAGAAACTTAATCCTTGTCCTATTATAAGAGATAGAATTGAGCGAGAAATTCATCCCGACCCACCTGCTCTGATCAATAAGGGTGGCGTTATAAAAAGTGGCGTAAATCCTGAGTTGGATGAGTTGCGTAGGGTTGCATATTCGGGTAAGGATTACTTGTTGCAACTACAACAACGTAAAAGTGAAGAGACTGGAATTCCATCGCTAAAGATTGGTTTCAACAATGTGTTTGGATATTATATTGAGGTTAGAAATGCTCATAAAGATAAAGTTCCGGAAACATGGATTCGTAAGCAAACTCTTGTAAGTGCCGAAAGATATATCACCGAAGAGCTGAAAGAATATGAAGAGAAGATACTTGGGGCAGAGGAAAAAATTGTAGTATTGGAATCTCAAATTTATAGCTCCCTAGTTGAGAGTCTTATCGATTATATACCTACGATACAGATTAATGCTAATGTGGTGGCACGGGCTGATTGTTTGCTGTCATTTGCAAAAGTTGCTAAGGAAAACAAATATATCCGTCCCGAAATAAGTGATAGTGATGTGTTGGACATCAAAGAGGGAAGACACCCAGTGATTGAAAAGCAACTACCTCCAGGAGAGCCATATATTGCTAATGATGTATATTTGGATAGAGATATGCAGCAAATAATGATTATAACGGGTCCCAATATGGCTGGAAAGTCGGCTTTGTTGCGTCAAACTGCTTTGATAACAATAATGGCTCAGATAGGTAGTTTTGTGCCCGCACAATCTGCTCACATTGGATTGGTTGATAAGGTGTTTACACGTGTTGGTGCTTCTGACAATATTTCGCTGGGGGAGTCCACATTTATGGTTGAAATGAATGAAGCGGCAAATATCATCAATAACATATCTGATCGTAGCTTGGTATTGTTTGACGAATTGGGGCGTGGCACTAGTACCTATGATGGTATCTCGATTGCATGGTCGATCGTTGAGTATATTCATGAAAACCCAAAAGCAAGAGCCAAAACCTTATTTGCTACTCACTATCATGAGCTCAATGAGATGGAGAAGTCCTTTAAGCGAATTAAGAATTTTAATGTGGCGGTTAAGGAGGCTGACAACAAAGTGATTTTTCTTCGTAAACTTGTAGCAGGCGGCAGTGAGCACAGCTTTGGGATTCATGTTGCCAAGATGGCTGGAATGCCTCAGAGTATAACTCGCAGATCAGAAACAATTCTGGAACAGATGGAGTCGGCAAATCGTCAGCAGGGAATAAAAAAACCAATAAAAGATATTGTTGAAAAACGTGAGGGGTATCAGCTTAGCTTCTTTCAGCTTGATGACCCTGTGTTGAGTCAGGTGAGAGATGAAATTATAAGTACAGATGTAAATAATCTTACTCCAATAGAGGCTCTAAATAAATTAAATGAAATTAAAAAGATAGTTACAGGCAAATAATGTTTAGCCTAAATTTACATAACCAATAGATATGTACAACGAAAATAGTATCAATGAAACCCAGAGGACGGGGCGAATAGAGGTAATTTGCGGTTCTATGTTTTCGGGGAAGACCGAAGAGCTGTTGAGAAGATTGAGAAGGGCTAACTTTGCCCGTCAGAAGGTTGAAATTTTCAAACCTTCTATTGATGTCAGATATTCGCAAGAAGAGGTTGTTTCGCACGATAGAAATTCTATATTATCGACACCTGTAGAGCATTCGAGCAATATTCTTCTACTATCGTCGGATGTGGATGTGGTGGGAATTGATGAGGCACAGTTTTTTGATAATGGGTTGGTTGATGTGTGTCAAACATTGGCTGATCAGGGTATTCGAGTTATTGTGGCTGGTCTTGATATGGATTTTCAGCGTAAGCCATTTGGGCCTATGCCCAATTTGTGTGCTGTGGCAGATGATGTAACCAAGGTTCATGCAATATGTGTTGAATGTGGTTCGCTAGCCAATCAAACTCATCGAATGACTGATGATGATAAGTTGGTGCTTTTGGGAGAGTCTGAGAAATATCAACCTCTTTGTAGGAAATGCTATTTAAACAATACTGTAAAGTAAATATAAAACTTGTGACAACTATAAAAGTGTGGAATATTTCCACACTTTTGTTTTTTATGTGCGTCACTGGAGTAATGAGTGTAGATAAGAGTTATGTTTGTAGTGATTTCATACAACAAAAAATTACGCGCATTGATTATAATATGAAATCTAACCAAAACTTTAACTATGCTTTTTATTTTTCGTAGTGATTACGCAAAATAAAGCATAGTTTTTTTTGTGTCTATAAGGATAATGTCGATATCATTTCGTATTATTGTGTAGTCAAATCTATTAATAAAAAATCCAATTATATGGCTTACGAAATAGAGAGAAAATTTTTAGTGAAGGGAGACTTTAAATCTCATTCATTTAAAAAGTTTGATATAAAGCAGGGCTACCTAGCTCTTTCTGGAGCAAATGTGGTTAGAGTAAGGCTTAAAGGGAGTGTTGGGTACATCACCATTAAAACTTCGGTGAAGGAGGGAACTATTACTCGCAATGAGTGGGAATATGCTATACCGATGGCTGATGCTGAAGAGATGCTCTTATTATGTGAGGATGCTATTTTGGAAAAAACAAGATATCTGGTAGAGGTGGGCGCACACACTTTTGAAGTAGATGAGTTTCATGGCGAAAATGATGGGTTGCTTCTTGCAGAGGTAGAACTTGAAAGTGAGGATGAGGTTTATGAGCGTCCTGATTGGTTAGGTGAAGAGGTCACTGGAAATATAAGGTACTACAATTCGTTTCTTTCAATTCACCCATATAAGGGATGGAGCGACGAGAATAGTTAGCTTATTGTCCTGCTCTAATTTTGTTCCATTTGCAAAACAGTGTGTCGGCTATATCTATAATAAGGAATAGTATAAAACCTATTATAGATATCATCACAATCCCTGCATACATAGTGATGTAGTCTATTCGCATCCATGCATCCACTATAAAGAATCCTAAACCTTTGTCGGTGCCAAAAGTTTCGGTAACGAAAAGAACCGATGTAGCAATCCCAACAGTTACTCGAAGTGCGGACAGAATATCGGGAAGAATGCCTGGAAGTACAACATGCATTATGTGTTGCATTTTAGAAGCTCTTAAAGATGTGAGCACATAGAAATTCTCTTTGTTTATATTTCGCACGGAGTCTCTAATTGATATGATTAGTTGAAATACGATTATCAGTACTATCATTATAATTTTTGTGGTCTCGCCAATACCAAATAATATCATCACAATGGGAAGAAGTGCTAATTTGGGGATAGGGTAGGATAAATAAAATAGTGGATTAAGCAGTTTGTTTGCTCTTTTACTAAGTCCAGTGAGTATGCCTAAAAATAGGGCGATTATTAAAGATATACTTGTTCCCCAAACAACCCGTTTGAAACTGGCTAATGAATGACTCATCATTCCATCAGATAGTGTAGTTGAAAATGCTTTATACACATCTATAGGATTGGGCAGGGCTTTGTTTTGAAACACAATGGCAATCAGCCACCACGTAATATTGAAAAGAATAACTCCAATAAATAGTAGCCTGAATGAAGTGGGTATCCTTAGTAGTCTGTCTTTTTCTTTCATCTAGTTCTAGTTAGTGTGAATTGCTGTGTGAACTATCCCTTAAAAGCTTTCTAATCTTATCTACAAATGCGTAAAAGTCTTTAGTGTGTAGCAACTCCTTGTTGTTAAAAAAAGGATTTTCAATAAAATGCATCACTGTTGCAGGTCTTTTGCTTAGCAACAATATATATTTGCCAAGCTTAGCTGCTTCATTCAGATTGTGTGTAGTGATTAGGGTGGTTGCTTTATGTTTGTCCCAAATGTCTAGAAATAGTTTTCGTGAGATATCTGCTGTCAAATCGTCTAATGCAGAAAATGGCTCGTCCATCAGTAACAAATCAGGGTTTGCAACAAATGCTCGGGCTAGCGCAACCCGCTGACGCTGACCGCCACTTAGTTGGGTTGGATATCTATCCATTAGCTCTGCAATATCAAGCTCTTCAACTATTTTTGTTATAGTGGTGTTGTCAGGTTTCAGTGTTTTGTCTATTCTAAAAGGCAAATGTATGTTTTCTCTCACTTTTTTCCAAGACAGTAGCCCAAGTGTTTGTGGGACATAACCACATTTAAACTGCTGTTCACGTAGTGACAGGCTGTCTAACAGAATCTCTCCATCATATCTCTTTATAACACCGCTTAAAATGTTTAGAAGAGTTGATTTGCCACAACCTGATGGACCAACCACGGCTAAAATATCACCTTTATCAATCTTGAATGATAAGTTATTTAAGATTTTGGTGTTGCTAATATGAAGTGAGAGATTTCTTATGTCTAACATCCTACCTTTTCCTTTAGTTCTACTTTAGAATATCTGTAGCAACAATTGTGCTGATTTCAAAATCCTTATTAACTAAGTCCTTTTTCTTCAACCATTCTACCACTGCTCGTAGGTCTTGCTCCGATGGTTTCTTTGCCTCAGTGTAGTTTGGGAATACAACCTTGGGTGCTAAACCAGCTGGTATGCCTATTTCTTTAATTAAGATATCCTCAAAGTTCTCTCTCGGTTCGTTATTTAAGTCATTTATGGCTTTGTTGTATGCAACATAAAGCTTGTTTAATGCCTCCTTTTTGTTATCTATAGTTTTTTGATGAAATGCTATACCTGTAACGCTCACCCCCATATCACTCATGCTAATAATATTGCTATTACCCTCAGCCTTAGCAATGGTTGCAAAGGGATCGGGTAGCATTGTAGCGTCAATTTTTGAATTGTTAAGCATCTCAAGTCTGAGTGGTATTTTGTTTATTTCTACCATTTCAGCATCTTCAGGCTCCAAGTTTGCTAATGAGAGTGCTAAGTCAGTACAAAAATCTATTACTGTGTTGCGAGAGATTGCTATTTTTCGTCCCTTGAGATCAGCCACATCTTTGATGTCGCTGTTTTTGTCAACTATCATCTCAAAAGTTCCGTCACACTGTGAGGTGAATCTCAAAGGTATGCCCCCAGCCACTTGAATAGCTCCACCAGTGTAGTCAAGAATAGTTCCATCCAAATTGTTGCTCTGTAGTGCTGCATCTCTTTCGTTAGCCGAATAGAACTTTTGAATGGTTACATCTAGATTGTTGTCTGAGAAATAGCCCCTATCCAAAGCTATTGCTAGAGGCAGATAGTCCATCGAAGACATAACACCTATTACTAGGTTGTCGCTATTGTTGTTGTCATTTTTTGTTTTGCTCTGTGTGCACGAAAATAGAATCAATGCAACCACTGACACCATTATAATTTTGTATAATGAATTCATTTGACCTTTTGTTAAATAAATATTGAATAAATAAACTGTGATTTTATAATGCAAAGGACGCAAAAAAAAATGAAGACTGAAAAATATTCAGCCTTCATTATATTATATATGTCGGTCTAGTTGTTACTCAACAATAGTAACCCAGCCGTGTGTGTCGGGTTCATCTCCATATTGTATTGCTCTAAGTTTGTTATAAAGCTTTTCAGATATAGGACCAGCATTACCATCCTTGCAATATTGATATGTCTTATCTTCGGATAGATCGTCAATTCGCAATATCGGACTAATAACGGCGGCAGTGCCACAAGCCCCTGCCTCTTCAAATGTTGCTAGCTCCTCTACGGGCACTGGGCGCCTTTCCACTTTCAAACCAATATCTTCAGCAAGTTGCATCAAGCTTTTGTTAGTTATTGATGGTAGGATAGATTCAGATTTTGGAGTAATATATGTATTATCTTTAATTCCAAAAAAGTTCGCTGGACCACACTCATCAATATACTTTTTCTCTTTTGCATCAAGATATAGTACTGCCGAATATCCCAACTGAGAGGCTTTGTTGCCTGCTGTAAGGCTAGCAGCATAGTTTCCACCCACCTTAAATGTTCCTGTTCCTTGCGGAGCAGCTCTGTCATATTCACGAAGAATAACCATTGGAGTTGGTTTAAACCCTTCTTTGAAATATGGACCAACAGGTGTTACAAAAATCAAGAACGTGTATTCTGTTGCTGGCCTAACGCCCACTTGTGCGCTTGTTCCAATCAAAAGCGGACGAATATAAAGTGAGGCTCCACTTTCGTAAGGAGGCACAAAGCGTTCGTTTTTCTTAATTGCTAATTTAACCATCTCTTCAAAAAGTTCCACTGGAAGCTCCTGCATCAAAATTCCTCTGCATGATGATTGAAGTCTTAGTGCATTTTCACGCATTCTGAAAACTCGGATTTTTCCATCTTTGCCTTTGAAAGCCTTCATTCCCTCAAAAGCTTCTTGACCATAGTGCAGACATGTGGCAGCCATATGAATGTTTAAAAACTCGGAAGTTTCTGCAACTGGCGAACTCCACTGTCCATCTTTAAAATATGACCTTACGTTATAATCAGTTTTGATATATCCAAACGAAAGATCAGACCAATTAATAGTGCTCATTTTAAGTTGTATTTATTTGTTAAAGTTAAACCTACTCTCCCACAAAAGTACTATATTATTTCCACAAAAAAATTGAATTAGAGAATAAATTACTAATTTCGTCTTTCTATAATGATAGATCAAATTACAATAGCAAAAATTCAGGATGCATCTCAGATAGTTGAGGTTGTTTCTGATTTCGTTACACTGCGTCGTCGTGGTGTCAACTATGTTGGTTTGTGTCCTTTTCATGACGATCGTACCCCATCGTTTTATGTATCTCCAGCCAAAAATCTCTGTAAATGTTTTGCGTGTGGAACTGGTGGTTCTCCTGTTCATTTTATAATGAAACATGAGCAACTATCGTATCCTGAGGCGCTAAAATACTTGGCAAAAAAATATAACATTGAAGTTGTTGAGAAAGAATACACTGATGAAGAGAGGCAGGCTCAGAGTGATCGTGAGAGTATGTTTATTCTCAATGAGTATGCCCGAGATTATTTTGTAAAAACTCTTCATGAGCATCATGAAGGCAAAGCAGTTGGTTTAAGCTATTTCAAAGAGCGAGGGTTTAGAGAAGATATAATTAAGAAGTTTCAATTGGGATATAGCTTAGATGAGCGCAACGCCTTTATAAATGAGGCTCTCAAGCTAGGATATAAGCAAGAGTTTTTACTGAAAACAGGGCTAGCTGGTGGTGGAGAGAGTGGTGGTTCTATTTATGACCGATTTAGGGGACGAGTTATTTTTCCGGTGCACACTCTTTCTGGAAAGGTAGTTGCGTTTGGTGGACGAATATTAAAAAAAGCAGATAGACTAGCCAAATATGTAAATTCTCCCGAAAGTGATATTTACTCAAAAAGCAAGGAGCTTTATGGTATATACTTTGCCAGGTCTGCAATTGTGAAAGCCGAAAAGTGTTTCTTAGTTGAAGGGTACACAGATGTTATATCAATGCATCAGGCAGGGGTAGAGAATGTTGTGTCATCATCAGGTACCGCACTCACGCAAGGACAAATAAATATGATTCGTCGCTTCTCCGAGAATATTACAGTTTTGTATGACGGAGACAAAGCAGGAATAGCTGCCGCTTTGAGAGGTATCGACTTATTGCTAGAGAGTGGTATGAATGTGTGGGTTGTGCTTCTGCCCGAGGGCGAGGACCCTGACTCGTTTGCAAGAAAGCAAAATGCTGAGCAGTTTAACGAGTATATTGAAGATAATGAACAGGATTTTATCCGATTCAAAACAAACCTTCTTTTGGAGGAGACAGGAGATGACCCAATCAAGCGGTCAGGACTAATTAATAATGTTGTTGAAAGTATCTCTCTTATTCCAGATGCCATAAAGCGTTCGGTGTATATCAAGGAAACATCCACAATATTTGGCACTCGTGAGGATGTGATAATTTCATCGGTAAATAAGCTACGACGCCGAAAATTTGAAAAAAGAAAGGAAGAGCAGGAGAGAAATGAATCTCAAAACAAAAATGTTCCTATTAAAGACAAAGAGGTAACTGTTGGTTTATCTCCACAAATATCAATTAAGGGTTCTCAAAGTGCTTCAAGCCCTTATGAATATTACGAAAAAGAACTGGTTAGGTATATAATAAGATATGGAAATCTTCCAATCTTTATTAAATATGACACTGTCAAAGAAAAAGGGACGTCGGGCAGTAGCGTTGAAACTGAAAAAATAATTGAGGATGGACCCTTGGTTATTGAGGTAATACGCGATGATTTAACCAGAGATCAATTCTTGTTTGATGGCAATCATTTCTTTACAAATGAGCTATATCGTATTATTTTTGAGGAGGCGTGCAACAAACTAAATGATGATACGTTTGACTCTATAAGATATTTTGTAAATCACACAAACCCCGATATTAGTAGTGTGGCTGTTGACTTGGTTAGTGATCCTTATCAACTTAGTAAGATTCATGCCAAAACAATGGGCGAAAAAGAGGATGAGAAAAGTTCACGTTTAAGAGAAAGAAACTCTCTTGACAAATTGGTGATAAGAGCTACCACAGAGCTTAAGAATGTGTATGTTTCGCAGCGTATTCAGAAGGTGAAAGACAAAATAAAAAATGCTGACTCTGATAATTTACTTGAACTGTTATCTGAACTAAGAGAGTTGCAAGAGTCAAAAAAAGTATTGGCGAGAAGTCTAGGAGAGCGAATTGTGTTAAGATACTGATTGTATTTAAAACTCGCTATTCCCAACTAATTGTGACATATAGAAATAATATAAATAAAAATATGTATCTAAAAACCATTGACGTAGTAAAGCAGTACTCAAATCATCTTGCCCTAAATAAGGTGAGTATAGATGTACCCAAAGGGAGTGTATTTGGACTTTTGGGTCCTAATGGTGCTGGCAAAACCACACTAATACGTATCATTACACGTATCACGGCACCCGATAGTGGAGAAGTAATGATAGATGGGAGACCATCAAATAGTAGCGATGTGCTCAACATTGGTTATTTGCCTGAAGAGCGAGGACTTTATCGAAAAATGAAAGTTGGAGAGCATGCAATGTATCTAGCCCAACTTAGGGGCTTGTCTAAGAAAGATGCTCACCGTGAAATAATGATTTGGTTTCAACGATTCGAGATTATGGATTGGTATAACCGTAAGGTTGAGGAACTTTCGAAAGGAATGCAACAAAAGGTGCAGTTTATATCAACTATAATACATAATCCAGATTTGCTTATCTTTGATGAGCCATTTAGTGGTTTCGACCCAGTGAATACAGAGCTGATTAAAAATGAAATGTTGAGATTAAAAAACGAAGGCAAAACTATTATTTTGTCAACTCATAATATGGGGTCGGTTGAGGAACTTTGCGACAACATAGCTCTGATAAATAAATCGGAGGTTGTGTTGCAAGGAAAAGTATATGATATTCGTAAGGAGTATAGTCCAGGAATTCTTAAGTTCAGAGTACTTGGTAGTAGTTTTGATATTGATCATCCCTCTTTTTCATTATTGTCTCAAGAAAGGTATCATGAATATACAGATATAAGAATAAAAAAGGAGTTGCCGATAGAGAATAATGAATTGGCGAAATTGATCTTTGATTATTACAACGTAGTGAGCTACGAAGAGGAGATGCCAACGATGAATGATGTCTTTATTAAAACTGTTAAGTCAGTGTAGATACAAGTTTCCCAAACTATTTCAAATAATACAATATGAATACTTTAAGTTTAGTAATACAACGCGAATATATTACACGTGTAAAAAAGAAATCATTTATTATTCTCACTCTTTTGATGCCATTTCTAATGGTTGCAATGTCGTTGCTCCCGTTGTGGTTGGCTTCTATTAATGAAAGTGGAGTTAAAACTGTTGCCGTGATAGACAACACGGGTGTATATGCACCTCTTTTAGAGTCAACAGATAGATATGAGTTTCGAATAATTGATGCGCCAGAGCGAAATGCTGTGGAGTCGGAATTAGGAAAAGAAATATTTGCAATATTGCAAATTACCGATGATTTGAATAAACGACCTAAGGCAGTATCTATTTTGTCGGAAAAACAAGCCCCAGTGGAGCTTCAGTCGATGATTGAGCGAATACTTAATGAAAAGGTTACACAGCAACGATTGGACGATTTGGCTCAAAGCACTTCAATTGATTCAGATGCAATTACTCAAGTAAGATCAATTATAAAAGAAGGGGGAGCCGTGTCTCTCAAAACAATGAGAATGTCGAGCGATGGTAATGTAGCTGAATCATCCACCGCCATGGCTACCATTATTGGAATGGCTTTTACAATTTTAATCTATATGTTTATCATAATGTATGGAAGTATGGTGATGCAGAGCGTGCTTGAAGAGAAAAAGAGCCGTATAGTTGAGGTGATGGTGTCATCAGTCAAGCCTGTTAAGCTGCTCACTGGCAAAATAATAGGAGTTGGCTTGGTTGGTATCACTCAGCTAGCTATTTGGGGGATACTTGCTGGAGCTTTGTTTAGCATTATTTCATTGTTTGTCACCATGCCCGATCAATCAGCAGCAATGATGTCAGCATCAACTCAAGGCATCTCTAATGCCGATATTGCAAAGGCTATGGAGAACATCATGAGTGTTAACTGGCTTGAAATAGGGGTCTATTTTCTAATCTATTTCATTGGAGGATATATCCTCTATGCATCAATATTTGCGATGTTTGCATCAGGTGTTGATAGTGATGAGGATGTTTCACAATTTACATTTCCTGTCACTTTGATTATAATTTTTGCATTTTTTGCTGGAATTTATAGCATTGAGAATCCTGATGGTCCCCTAGCATTTTGGGCATCGCTTATTCCGTTTAGTTCACCCATCGTGATGATGGTTCGCATTCCTTTCGGAATTCCACTGTGGGAGAAGCTGTTGTCGGTTGCTTTGCTTTTCGGAACATTCCTTCTAATCTCTCGCTTTGCTGCAAAGATTTATCGTGTTGGTATATTGATGTATGGCAAAAAGGTGACTATCAAAGAGATGTTTAAATGGGCTAGGTATAAATAGAACTAAAATAATATCTATTTTTATAAGAAAGTGCAGGGCTATTAAGAAAATGTAGTTTTGCACTTTTTTGTTGTCATAAGGGCTGAGTTTGAAAATTGAGCTTATTTCCATGTTCCGAGAGTCTCAAATACTAAATTTGGGGCTATTTCCATCTTCCAAGAGGCACAAATTTAGTAATTGGAGCTTTTCCCTCGTTTCCCAAAACTCTTAAGTATGTCCACAAGTGCAACAAGCAATGGCTAATTACTCACTATTATGGGGTATAAAGTTTCTGTGTAATACTGATTTATAGGTATTGATAAATTTTATTATAGATGCTAACTTTGTAACATAGAAAGATTATGTCTTTTAGTTTGTTAGAAGTCCTATGAGCATAATTGAAATAATTAGTAATTTAGATAACAATATTGAGAACAATAATACTCACTCTCGCTTTGCTTGTGATAGCTAGCATATCGGTCTTTGTGGGGGTGGCAGATATAACGATTGCTGATATCATAAGTATGGATAGTGACAAGCTATCCCTTATAATGATTAGCAGGATACCCCGAACAATGGCTCTTATACTTGCAGGCGTGGGTATGAGTGTTTCGGGAGTAATAATGCAACAGATGACACAGAATAAGTTTGTTGCACCCACCACGGCTGGTACTCTTGAGGCTTCCAAGATGGGACTTTTGATGTTCCTTATTTTGATTCCAACAGCTGGCACTGCTATGAAGATGTTTTTTGCATTTTTGTTTACCTTTGCAGCTAGTGTTATATTTTTGGGGATTGTCAGACGAATTCGTCACCGAAATGTGGTGTTTGTGCCCATCGTTGGTTTGATGTTTGGGGGAATTATTGGTTCCATATCCACCTTTTTTGCAGTCAAGCTGAATGTGGTGCAAGATACCAATGCTTGGATGATAGGCGACTTTTCGGGAATTCTACAAGGACGCTATGAGCTTATCTACCTAAGTTTGCCAGCTATAATTGTCACATATCTTTATGCAAATAAATTTACCGTCATTGGTATGGGCGAGGATTTTTCAAAAAACCTAGGGCTCAACTATAAGGCGGTGATGAATATTGGTTTGTTTTGTGTTTCGCTCACCGTGAGTTCAGTTGTTATCACTGCTGGTGTTATACCCTTCTTGGGCTTAATAGTTCCAAATGTGGTGAGCTTGATATTTGGTGACAACCTTAAACGAACACTTCCTTATGTAGCTCTCACGGGTGCAATTTTTCTTTTGATTTCCGACATAATTGGGCGTATCGTAATTTATCCTTACGAGGTGCCAATTGGGGTAACGGTTAGCATAATCGGGGCAGTGATATTTTTAATTATGATATTGAGGAGGCGATGAAAACAATAAAAAGAAACTATATAATTGTATCGGCATTGCTCCTTTTGTCAATAGCGCTATTCTTGTTCTATAAGATTGGGGGTAATTGGGAGTTTGCACTAAGATTGCGATCACTAAAGTTAGCTGCAATATTAATTGTATCGGGTAGTGTAGCATATTCCACCGTTGCATTTCAAACTATCACCAATAACCGCATTCTTACTCCCTCCATTATGGGATTCGAGTCTGTGTATCTGTTGCTTCAAACCATAATTGTGTTTATCTATGGCGACAACACCTACAAGGTATTGGGCAGTGTTGGAAACTTCATATTCTCTATTGTTTCGATGATAGGATTTGCCTTTTTGCTATATCTCTTGATTTACAAAAAGGGGAAAGACAACCTTTACCTGCTCTTACTTGTTGGTATTATAATGGGCACTTTGTTTAACAGCCTAAGCTCGTTTATGCAGCTTCTTATTGACCCAAACGACTATTTTATTGTTCAGGGCAAGATGTTTGCAACGTTCAACAAGGTGAACACGCGCCTGCTGTTACCATCTGGGATTATCACTGTGATAATTTTGGCGTTTGGGTTTAGAATCACAAAATATCTCGATATAATGTCCTTGGGTAGAGATCAGTCTATAAACCTCGGGGTCAATTATAATAGTATGGTGAAGCTGTTTTTGGTTATTATTGCTATACTTGCCTCGGTGTCAACCGCATTGGTGGGACCAATAACCTTCTTGGGATTACTTGTTTCTAATCTCACATATGAGATATTCAAAACCTATAAGCATAGTATTGTTATCTCAGCTGCAATTCTTGTCACGGCAGTAACGTTGATTAGTGGACAGTTTTTGATGGAACGATTCTTCCATCTGACTATTCCCGTAAGTGCTATAATTAATATGGTGGGAGGAGTCTATTTTATGTACTTATTATTACGAGTTAAAAAGCTATGATTGAAGTAAAAGATATAACAAAACAATATGGAAAAAAGATTGTTTTAGATGAGGTTGATTTGCAATTTCCTAAAGGAAAGGTTACTTCCCTTATTGGCAGTAATGGTGCAGGCAAAAGCACATTGCTGTCCATCATAAGCCGTTTGCTATCGCAAGATGGAGGCATAGTGATGGTGGATGACAAAAACGTAACCGAATATAAAAACAAGATGCTTGCTCAAAGATTGTCAATTTTGAAACAATCAAATCATGTGCGACTTAAATTGACAGTTCGTGAGCTTGTTTCCTTTGGTCGATTTCCGTATTCGCAAGATAAACTAACGGATGAGGATATTGAGAAGGTGAACACTGCAATAGAGTACTTAGACCTCAAAGATATCGAAAACTCATTTATTGATGAGCTCAGCGGTGGTCAAAAGCAGAGAGCATATATGGCAATGGTGGTGGCGCAGGATACCGAATATGTGCTTCTTGATGAGCCACTTAATAACTTAGATATGCGTCACTCGGTGCAAACGATGAGGACTTTGAGAAGACTTGCTGATGAGCTTAATAAAACTATAATAATTGTTTTGCACGACATTAATTTTGCATCAAATTATTCAGATCATATCGTTGCGCTCAAAGACGGAAAGGTTAGATATGCGGGTGAAACGGATAATATTATTAATGAAGAGGTGCTAAAGGATGTGTTTGACCTCAAGATTACTATCTGTGAGGTTGATAAAAAAAGAATTTGTAATTTTTATAATTGATAATAATAAATAAATACTCAAAACAAATGAAGAAAAATATCATATCAATCGTATTTGCCTTAGGCTTGCTTATTGGCTTTGCCTCATGTGGTGATGGACAAAAGAAGGAGAGTGCAGCAAGTGGAGAAACTATCTCTATAACCCATACATTGGGCACAACAGAGGTGCCATTAAATCCTCAGCGTGTGGTGGTACTTGATTTCTCTGCATTGGAAAACCTAGACTATATAGGGGTTAAACCAGTAGCTATTCCAAAAACAGCTTTGCCAAGCCACTTAAGCAAATATAAAGATGATGCATCCATTGTGGATGTTGGAACAGTGGTTGAGGTGGACTTGGAGAAAATAAATGCTGCAAATCCCGACTTGATAATTATTGGTGGACGACTAGCTGATTTCTACGACAATCTGTCGGCAATTGCTCCTGTTATACTTACATCAGTTACCGATACTGATAATTTTTTGGGAACATTTGAACATAATTTAAATGATCTTGGAAAGATATTTGGCAAAGAGGCTGAATTTGCAGATGCATATGATAAAATTGAAAACCGTGTGGCGAATGTCAAATCCAAAGTTGCAGAAGAGGATCTGAAGGCGTTGATACTTCTTCACAATCGAGGTCGTTTTAGCGCCTATGGCAGTGGCTCTCGTTTCGGAATTATTCACGATGTTTTGGGAGTTAAAGAGGCTGAGGAAGGTTTAGGAACTCATATTCATGGCAACCCTGTTTCAAGCGAGTATGTTCAGAAGGTTGATCCAGATATAATTTTTATTGTTGACAGAAGTATGGTTGTTGGCAACGAGGTTATGGATAAGGAAAGTGTTGAGAATATGCTAGTTAAACAGACCAAAGCATCAAAAAATAATAGAATAATCTATCTAAATCCCGAGACTTGGTATTTAGCAGGTGGAGGAGTAACTTCAGTTAATATGATGATTGACGAGATAGAGCAAGCATTCTAGATATCAGAAACAGCTATAAAATTATAAGAGTTTATTTTTATTTAGGCACAATGACTTTTAGTTGTTGTGCCTAATTTGTTAGTATTGGCTTATTTATCTATTTTTGTTGGTTCAAACTAAACCCCTCAATATTAAAGAACAGGAATATGAGACTCAAAATGTTACTCGTCTATTTGTGTATGGCTTCTATGCTAGTGGCACAACAAAAACCATCACAAACGTGGTTGGATCAGAAATACTCAATGTTTATCCACTTTGGATTATATTCTGAATACGGCGGCGTGTATGATGGAAAGCCAGTGGAGAGAGGATATAGCGAACAAATACAATCGTTTGCAGGTATATTCAGCGATTGGTATGGAAACACTGCCAATAAGTTTAACCCAACAAAATGGAACCCGGATGAGATTGTGCAATTAGCCAAAGATGCTGGCATGAAATCAATTGTGATAACATCTAAGCATCATGATGGATTTTGTATGTATCATTCCAAATATACGGATTTCAATATTGTGGATGCAACTCCATATGGCAAAGATCTTATGAAAGAGCTGGCTGATGCGTGCAAACGTGGTGGAATTGGTTTTGGAGTGTACTACTCACTTATTGACTGGCACTTTCCGCAAGCATATCCCATCTCAAGTCACAATGCAGACCCGCTAACTCCTGAACATTATGAGTTTAATATGAAGCAAGTGGAGGAAATAATGACCAATTATGGACCTATTTCGGAAATTTGGTTTGATATGGGCTCTCTTACTCCCACACAAAGCCAGGGCTTGTATGAGTTGGTTGATACGTTGCAACCAAACTGCATGATTAGTGGAAGATTGGGCAACGACTATGTTGACTTTGCAGTGATGGCAGACAACGAGTATCCTGATTACAAACTGGGTGTTCCGTGGCAAACTGCGGCATCTATTTTTGATGAAACATGGGGCTATCGTTCGTGGCAGGAACGTGGCGAGGTTCAAGATAAAGTTGATGAAAAGATTGCAAGTTTGGTAAAGGTTATTAGTCGTGGTGGCAATTTTTTGCTTAATATCGGTCCTCGTGGAGATGGCTCCGTTGTAGAGTTTGAGCGCGATGTGCTACTTGGTATTGGCAAGTGGGTAAAAGATAACTCAGAATCCATTTATGCATCAGATTCCAATCCGTTCGATCATCCATTTAGTTTTGGAGATATGACTACAAATAATGGAAATCTATATGCGTTTATTGGTAATAAGCATTTAAATGATATCGTGATTGATGGCTTTGAGGGCAGGGTGAAAGAAGTTTCTATTCTTTCTTCGGGTGAGTCAATTGAGTATTCTCAAAAGAGAGGGAATGTGAGCTTTGATTTGTCTAAGGCTAACCTTAGTGGCTCGATGCCTGTTGTGAAGATTGAATTTGAAGATGATTTTTCAACTATTCCATCTTCTATTGTTGCAAAAAATATGTTGACAACACAAAATGCGAATCCTCTGTTTGGACATTCAAGTCTAAACTATTATGCTGGCTACAAAAGCTTGATAGGATATGACTGGACTTTGAAAAACAAGAGACAAAGACAAATAACTCCTCAGGTGCTATTTACTGAAAGTGAGGTAGGACGTGAATTGGAATTGCTGGCTCAAACTGATAATTCGACAACAACTCAAAAGTTTACTCTCACTCCAACTTCCTCTAAAGTTGAGAAACTAAACGAAAAAACTGTACAGTGGGGAAATATATATCGTAAACCAGGGCGTGGAGTTTTTGGTTCGATGCCCGAGGAGGGGGTTGACAATATAAAGGTGGAAACAGCTAAGGAGTGGACAAAGCTTGATGATTTTAAATATGGAGAGAGTATTACGGAACGAATATTGCCAAGGGCAAGCTTTGTATTGTTGCAGATGATAGAGTCTGATAAAGACCAAACGATTGCCATTGAAGTGGAGTCTGGCAATGGTGCATATATTCTTTTGAATGGTGAATATATTACAGCTCACTTGTCTCCCGACAGAATAAAATCGCAAACTGAGATAGTGTTGTTACCGATTAAGAAGGGTAACAATCAGCTTGTGATTAAATACTACAATGGTTTTGAAAAAGAGATTTCTTATTCAATCAAGCCTCTAACTGAATGGACTATTCACACACACAAGTTACGTCCAACGTATGTGAGTGGTGAAATTAGCTTGCGAGCAACTGACACCGATTCTGCGGTTTCTCCAATAAGACTGAATAATATTAGTATCAAATTATAAAACCGTAGCATAACAAAATAAAGATGAAACTGTTATTTGTTCAATATCCAAAATGTGGCACTTGTCGTAAGGCTGCAAAATGGCTACACGAAAACAATATTGAAGTAGAATCACGACACATAGTTGAAAATAATCCCACCGAAGCAGAACTCGATGAGTGGATAAACCGTAGTGGCTTACCTATTCAGAAGTTTTTCAATACTTCGGGAAAGGTGTATAGAGAGAACAACTTGAAGGATGTTGTGAAAACAGCTTCTCGAGATGAGCTTATCAAGATATTAGCCTCCAACGGGATGCTTGTGAAACGACCCGTTTTGGTTGCTGATAATTTTGTTTTGGTTGGCTTCAAAGAAGAAGAGTGG
>CAYFSV010000015.1:28873-30205 GCA_964345815.1 uncultured Proteiniphilum sp.
TAAAGAATGAAAATAGCAAACTTAGAATTTACTAAAAATCCTGTCTTTCTTGCGCCAATGGAAGACGTAACGGATATAGGTTTTAGGCTCTTGTGCAAAGAGTTTGGAGCTGATATGGTGTACACCGAATTTGTGTCGAGCGATGCACTAATTCGACATGTGAAGAAGACAAAGGAGAAGCTTACAATATCTGAAGATGAGCGTCCTGTTGCTATTCAGATATATGGTAATGACCCTGATTCGATGGCTGAGGCTGCTCAAATTTGTGAGGAGGCAAATCCTGATATGATTGATATCAACTTTGGTTGTCCTGCAAAAAAAGTGGCAGGAAGAGGAGCAGGCTCGGGTATCTTGAAGACTCCCGATTTGATGCTTGAAATCACGAAGAGAGTTGTTGATTCGGTTAAACTTCCCGTCAGCGTTAAAACACGCCTTGGGTGGGACGATGAGAGCAAAATTATTGTTGATTTGGCAGAAGAACTTCAGGATACAGGCATTGTAGCACTAACTATTCATGGTCGCACACGTAGCCAACAATACAAAGGAGAGGCTGATTGGTCCCTAATAGGTGATGTCAAGAACAATCCTCGAATGCATATTCCTATAATTGGAAATGGAGACATCACGACACCACAAATAGCTAAGCAACGATTTGATGAAACAGGTGTGGATGCCATTATGATAGGTCGTGCTAGTTTTGGTGCTCCTTGGATTTTCAACGAGGTAAAACATTTCCTTGAAACGGGTGAAGAGCTACCCCCAGAGTCATTCTCATACTATCTAAATGTGTTGAAGCGCCAAGTGCAAGAGAGCGTAAATAGGATTGATGAATTTAGAGGTATCTTGCATATGAGGCGACACCTTGCAGCTTCACCAATTTTTAAAGGCATTGCGGATTTCAAACCCACACGAATTGCAATGCTACGAGCAAGCACACTTGATGAACTTTTTGGAATTCTTGACAATATTGAAACTCAATATAACTTATAAAATAAAAAGGTGTGAGATTTGGCATTAATGCTTTCTCACGCCTTTTATATATAACTTTAAATCTGCTTTATATCTCCACACTAACCTGATAGCCAGCGTACTTCCTTATATTTATCACCCTATCGCCATCAAGGATTAGGTACTGCCCTTTGATTCCCATTAGTTTTCCACTAAATGAGAGTTCTTTGTCTAGATTAATGCTTTTAATCTTCTTAGGAAACTCAATCACAGGGTAGTTTATATGAGTTATCTCATCATTATCACAAATATATTGGGCTATATCCTCGGGAAGAACCATGACTAGTTCATGTTTTGTTTGCTCAAGGTCGATGCTCTCGTCAA
>CAYFSV010000016.1:0-29485 GCA_964345815.1 uncultured Proteiniphilum sp.
CACCATCAGCATCACCATTCTTAATCATCAATGCTGCCAAGTACAACGGATTTTCCACAGTCTCCAAAGCCTGCTCAGGAGTCATACCCTTGCTTTTGCGAAGCTCAAATAACAGATTTGCATACTCTTGCTTTTTCGAATGATTAGCTGGGTCAACAATTGTAGCCTTGTCAATATTAGACAAACCTAAGTCTTTTGCCAACGACATAATTTTATCGTTGTTGCCAATCAAAATAATTTCGGCAATGCCGTCTTCAATTAAACGATCGGCAGCCTGCAGGGTTCTCTTCTCAAGACCCTCAGGAAGAACAATGCGTTGTTTGTTCGCTTTTGCTCTTTCAATAATCTTTTCTAATAAATTCATTTTGAGTATTTGTTTTGGTTTTCCATTAAAAAATTCGGAGAAAACAACATTTTATTTTTATTTCCCACAAAAGTACTAAAAAAAGAGCAATCTTTATAACATATTGACATGTAAATTATTCAGCTAAAAATTACGTCATCAATTCTATATTGCAGGCGTACATTTGTTAAAACAGGAACAGAAGAAAACGCCCATTTCACTTTTTTTGCATTTTACAAGAAAAACACACAGTTAACAGAAGTAAATTAAAAGGAAAAATCACTCTAAAAACCCTTTCTTGATTGATTTACAACAAACTAACATTTTCCAATCCGTCTTTCGTCATTTGACGATAGGAATATCTCAAACATTTTTAGCTAAATATGGCATCACTTTTCTCAAACGCTACTCCAAATGTAATAAACTTGAACCTTCTTTTGGTTTCTTAACTCGAATAACCGAAGAGTAGGGTTAATTTAATTAACACTTGTAACTCTACAAGTTCTTCTACATTTGACGATAGACGTATTACAATCAAAATGTGCTTATCGTCAAATGACGATAGGCCAAAAAGCACCAAAAAGTGATGGTCACCAGATGATGCAGTGGGTAAAACCATCAATACGTTGACAAATATTTATAATTAACACATTCAAATCTGTGAAAAACAACTAAAATACATATATGTTACACACAAATCCATCTCAAAAAGGCATCCATCAAATGACGATAGACTGAAATGCAATGAAATATTCGTAACATCAAATGACGATAGGCTGATTTGCTCCAATAAATGTCTGTCGTCAAATGACGATAGGCATAAAACAAGAGGCAAATGTTAACGCAAAAATGATTTTTGAGGCTTCACAAAGGAAATAAATTATGAATAGTAGCACCGTATTTGGGCAAAAATCCGTAAGTTTGACAAACAACAAACCACATTAACAAGAACTAATAAAATGAGACAAAATAATAAAGAGGCTATTGCATATTTGGGGCTTACATTGATGACTACAATAATTGGGTTTTCATTTATCTTTGTGAAGTTTGCGCTTAATCATGCGCCTACAATAGATTTGCTGGCACATCGTTTTAGCGTTGCAACAATTGCTTTGCTGGTATTTTATGTTTTTATTAAACGCAAAAAACCAGATATCAGCAAAGACAAAATTGTGCCACTATTGCTGCTATCAATCTTCTATCCTGTGTTGTTGTTTTCGTTCCAAACATTAGGGTTAAGATTTACCACCGCCTCGGAGGCTGGCATCATTAGTGCCGCTGCACCCATTATAACTTTGATACTTGCTACTATCTTTTTGAAAGAGAAAAGCACCATTTGGCAAATATTGAGCATATTTTTCTCGGTTGGAGGTATTGTGTACATAATGTATAAAACAGGATTTAGTGGTATGGGTGCCGAAACACTTAAAGGTAATGTTTTCATTCTTTTGTCGGTAACGGCTATGGCTATATATTTTGTGTTGGGCAGAAAGGTCACTCAAAAGACTAATGCAATGGATATCACCTTTTTTATGACGGTTACAGCCTGCATCATTTTTAATATTATGGCAGTGTGGTCGCACGTTAGAGAGGGCACAATGCTTCAATATTTCGACTCATTCAAAAGCAGTGAGTTTATGTGGTCTATTCTCTATTTAGGCGTGATGTCATCGTTCCTCACATCTTTTCTCACTAACAATGCACTCACCGTTATTCCAGCCTCACAGGTTTCAATATTCAATAATCTGAGTCCTGTTATTGCGGTGTTTGCAGGAGTTATATTTCTTAGCGAAACGCTCTATACATATCATATAATTGGAGGTATCATGGTGGTAGTGGGAGTTATCGGGGTGAATGTGCTGAAAAAGAAATAGGGAAGCAATAACTGCCCCCCTACTCTCTATTATTATTTAATCAAGCTTGCTGCTTGATTCATTTTTCTCGCAATTTCGCTAGTGCATAGGTTGCCGATGCTCCCTGCATGGGTGTGGCTTACGGTGTGGCTGCTTTCGAACTTGCCTTCGTTTACCTCACGTCCCACTTGCTGATAAGCCTCGCGGAATGGTGTTCCTTGCAACACTCGATTGTTTACCTCTTCCACAGTGAAAAGATATTTATACTTTTCGTCATCCAAAATGTTTTCATTGACGCTTATATGGGTGAGCATAAAGTGTGCCATTTCAAAAAGCGAGTTCAACACCTCAAGTGCTGGAAATAGATTCTCTTTTAACAATTGAAAATCACGATGATATCCATGTGGCAAGTTGGTTGTCATAAGCGCCATTTCGTTTGGCAAGCTTTGCAGACGGTTGCTATGAGCACGAATAAGCTCCCACACATCTGGATTCTTTTTGTGCGGCATAATGCTTGACCCCGTGGTGAGATTATCGGGATAAGATATAAACCCAAAATTGGAAGACAGATAATGACAATTATCCACTGCCAATTTATTAAGCGTGGATGCAAACGATGCTATACTGAAAGCAAGCGTGCGTTCGGTTTTGCCACGCCCCATTTGAGCCGCCACCACATTGTAGCTCATCTCGGCAAAGCCAAGCTCTTGGGTTGTCATCTCTCTGTCAAGAGGAAACGAGCTACCATAGCCCGCAGCCGAGCCCAAGGGATTTTGATTGGCTACGTTGTAGGCTGCTACAAGCGTTTGCATATCATCTATCAACGCCTCAGCATATGCCCCAAACCACAAACCAAATGATGATGGCATAGCCACTTGCCCATGGGTGTATCCAGGCATTAGCACCGATTTGTGCTGCTCGCTTAGCTCTTGAAGTAACTGGAACAGGTTGAGCACATTATCTTTTATCTCTTTTATGGCATCTTTGAAAAATAGCTTCAAGTCAACCAGCACTTGATCGTTGCGCGAACGCCCCGAGTGAATCTTCTTACCTATTTCGCCAAGGCGTTCAATCAGCATAGCTTCTACTTGCGAATGTATATCTTCGGCATCATCATCTAGTCTAAAGTCGCCTTGCTCTATTTCCTTTAAGATATTTTGTAGTTCGGCTCGCAATATCTTCTCCTCATCTGCTTCAAGAAGACCAATTGACACAAGCATTTTGATATGCGCCATTGAGCCAATGACATCATATTTTGCCAATCTTAAATCTAAATCGCGGTCGTTGCCAACTGTGAAATCTGATACTAACTTGTCGGAATCTAATCCTTTACTCCATATTTTTGCCATTATATATTATGTTTTATTTCTGTTGATAGTTGCTCTATAAACTTTATGTAGCCCTTGATACCTTTTTCTATCTCTTCAATCAATATGTACTCATCAGATTGATGTGAGCGCGCCGAATCACCTGGTCCCATCTTCACGGCGGGGCAACTTATCCTCATCCAATCGGAAGTGGTGGGCGAAACGTACGTATCCAACCCTAAGTTCTTTATTGCATCCATTATAATGTGATTGTGAGGCGTGGCAGAGCTTTTGTTTTTTAGGTTGCGAGCTGTGAGTGTGCTTTGCACTTTAGATTGAAGAATATCCAAAATTTCACTATTGTTGTATAAATCTGTGGGGCGGATGTCCACCACAAAGTTACACTTGTCGGGCACCACATTATGCTGAGTCCCAGCATTTATTTGTGTGACTGTTATTTTCACCTCCCCCATGGTTGGCGACACCTTTTCTAGTTTGGTTGTTTTTATGGTTTGTATATCATCCAAAGCAATGTATAGAGCATTAACTCCCTCATTTCGTGCAGCATGTCCGCTCACTCCTTTTGCTTCACCATCAATCACCAGTAATCCTCGTTCGGCTATAGCCGCTTTCATTTGAGTGGGCTCGCCGATTATTGCCAAGTCAACTTTGTCCACCAGCTTTGTCCACAAATGGGTCATCCCACCTGGTCCCGAGTTCTCCTCCTCTGCTGATAGTGCCAACATAATATTGAGTGGCAGTTGAGTTTCGTAGAAATGCAGAAATGTTTGAATCATCGACACCACACTTGCCCCAGCATCGTTGCTGCCAAGTCCATAAACATGGCTTTCTGAAATGGGAGGACTAAATGGATCGAACGTGTAACCGCTTGCTGGCTTCACAGTATCAAGATGCGAGTTTAGCATCAGCGTTGGTTTATCCACACTGTGGCTTGGCTGCCTAAAAAGCAGGTTGTTGCCTATTCTTTCGGGAGAGATTCCTCTCTCAGAAAAAAAAGAAAGTAGATAGTCAACCCTCAACTCCTCTTCACCCGAGAAGGATTGAAGCGATATTAATTTGCGAAGTATTTCAACGGCACTCTCTTTATATGTGTTCATCATAATCATTGTTGATTAAATTAGCACTGTGCCATGTTTGGTTAGCAAGTTCTTTGCATGAAGTATCACCACTTGCGACACTCCTTTCTCTATTGCTTTGAAAGAGTTGTCTATTTTAGGAATCATTCCTCCTGCAATCACTCCCTCGCTTTTCAATGTTTCTGCCTCAGTCTTGCTTATAGTTTTGATTAGCGAATCTGGGTTATCCACATCGCGTAGCAATCCCTCTTTCTCAAAACAATAATAGAGCGTAGTGTCATATTTTTTGGACAGTGCAGCTGCTAAAGTATAAGCTATTGTGTCGGCATTGGTGTTTAGTAGCGAGCCTTTTTCGTCATGCGTGATTGCACAAAAAACAGGCGTAGCACCATTGTCAAGCAATAGCGACGTGAAATCAACATTCAGCTTGTCAGGGTTTGGGTCACCCACATATCCAAAATCAATTGGCTCGGGCGAGCGTCTCACCGATGGAATTGTGTTTGCATCAGCTCCCGACAATCCAATGGCGTTGCAACCAATAGATTGAAGTGCGGCAACAATACTTTTGTTTATCCATCCTGCATACACCATTGTTACGGTTCGCAAGGTTTCTGCATCCGTAACTCGTCGTCCTTCAATCATTTTTGTTTCAATGCCCAACTCTTTTGCCATTTTTGAAGCCATCACTCCTCCACCATGAACCAACAGTTTGCACCCTTCAAGTTTATTGAAATCATTCAAAAACGAATCTAAGGCTTCGGGATTGTCAACAATGTTTCCGCCAATTTTTATTACAGATAAATGTTCTTTCTTTTCCATCTTCATGTATATCTAAAAATTATTGCAAGCCTTTCAATATCTCTTTGAGGACGCTTTGTGCCGACACCACACGATTGGCTGCCTCTTGAATAACAATAGATTGTGCACTCTCGATTACGTCATCAGTCACAATCATGTTGCGACGAACGGGAAGACAATGCATAAAGTGTGCATTATTGGTAAGTGCCATCTTTTGTGAGTCCACCGTCCACGAACGGTCGGTTGAAAGCACCTTGCCATAATTGGGGTCTTCAAATGCTGACCAGTTCTTTGCATAGATAAAGTCGGCATCTTTATATGCTTTTTCTTTATCATACTCTACAATTGCATTTCCCACAAATTGCTTATCAAGCTCATAGCCTTCGGGGTGAGTAATCACAAACTCGTAGTCGGTGGCATTCATCCATTCGGCAAACGAGTTGGGCACTGCCTGTGGCAATGCTCGTGGGTGCGGCGCCCATGTTAGTACCACTTTGGGACGCTCCACCTTCTTAAACTCTTCAATTGTTATTAGGTCGGCATAGCTTTGCAAAGGGTGGCGAGTGGCTGCCTCCATGCTGAATACTGGCTTGCCCGAGTGTTTTATAAATTGACTTAGGATCACTTCGTTGTAATCGTCGGTCTTGCTCTCAAATTGAGCAAACGAGCGAACACCTATCACATCACAATAACTTCCCATCACGGGAATAGCCTCAAGAATGTGTTCAGGCTTGTCGCCATCCATAATCACGCCTCGCTCGGTTTCAAGTTTCCAAGCGCCTTGGTTCACATCAAGCACAATCACATTCATACCCAAGTTGAGGGCTGCCTTTTGGGTGCTCAATCGAGTTCGCAAGCTGGAGTTGAAGAATATCATCAACAATGTTTTGTTGCGCCCCAGCTCCTGATCTGCAAAAGGATTTGCTTTTACATACTTAGCATTCTGAAGTGCTTGTTTTATATTCTCAATATCTTTTACACTAGTGAAATGTCTCATTTGTTATAGGTTTACAGATTAATCAAGTTTGTCATTTAGATTCTCAAGAAAAGTATCAAGCTCCTCCTTTGTGATAGAAAGGGGTGGCAACAGCCTCATCACATTATTTTTGGCACCACCTGTAAAGATATGACTCTCAAAAAGAAGCTTATTTCTCACATCAGCATATTCAGGGTGCATATCTATACCAAGCATCAATCCACGACCACGAACTTCCTTCACTCCTTTGCACGACTCTAGTTGCTCTATTAGATAATCACCATGTGACTTGGCTTTATCAATCAAGTTCTCATCTTTCAGAATATCGAGAACCGCAATAGCAGCTGCGCAAGCAAGATGGTTACCACCAAACGTGGTGCCCAACAACCCCTTCTTCGCTTCAAACTCAGGCGAGATAAGTATTCCTCCTATTGGAAATCCATTTCCCATACCCTTTGCCATTGTGATGATGTCGGGCTTTATATTTGCATATTGATGAGCAAAGAATTTGCCCGTACGCCCATAGCCCGATTGAATCTCATCGAGAATTAGCACAACACCTTTATCCTTACATAGGGTTGACAACTGCTGTAAAAACTCATCGGTTGGTAAAAATATTCCAGCCACTCCTTGAATTCCTTCGATGATTACTGCAGCAACGTCGCCTTTATCAATTTCGGCTACAACTGCATCAATATTATTAAGCGGTAGGAAGGTAACTTCGTGCCCTTTATTGAATGGTGCTTGCACCGAAGGATTATCTGTTATTGCTACTGCTCCCGAGGTGCGACCATGAAATGCTTCGCTAAAAGCAACAACACGCTTTTTGTTTGTGTGAAACGATGCCAACTTTAGTGCATTCTCATTTGCTTCGGCTCCCGAATTTGCAAGAAATAGTGAATAGTCGGGATAACCCGAAAGTTCACCAAGTTTTTTTGCCAATTCAGTTTGCAGGCTATTCTCAACAGAGTTTGAATAAAAACCAATCTTTTCCACCTGTTTTTGAATTGCCTCAACATAATGTGGATGCGAATGACCAACTGAAATCACTGCATGTCCCCCGTAGAGATCCAAGTACTCAACATCGTTGCTATCCCACACTTTGCGACCTAACGCTCTTACTGGCTCAATGGGCCACAAGCTATATACATCAAATAATTTCATATGCTCAGATTGTTATATTATTAGAATGCACTTCCTTTAAGTTTTAGCCCAGTGGTTTCGTCAAGCCCAAACATTAGGTTCATATTCTGAACGGCAGCACCAGAAGCTCCTTTCACCAAATTATCAATAATAGAAGTGATATGAATATATCCATTGTGAAACTCAACGTGAATAAGCACTTTGTTGGTATTAACAACCTCTTTAAGCGAAATATTGCTATCCGAAACAAACACAAATGGAGAGTCTTGGTAGTAGTCTTTGAAAAGATTTATCGCCTCTTCTTCTGATATCGAGTTATTCCACTTTGTATAAATACTTGCAAAAATGCCTCGGGTGAAATCTCCACGCATTGGTACAAAATTAATTTGAGGAACAGAATTGCTACCACCACTCTTCAAAGTATTGGTTATCTCCTCAAGGTGCTGATGCTCAAATGCTTTATAAACCGAAACGTTACTGTCGCGATAACTAAAATGGGTGGTGTCCCCAGGGCGCTTGCCCGCTCCAGTTGAGCCCGTGATGGCATGAACATGAATATCATCAACCAAAGCATCGATAGAAGCCAATGGCAAAAGTCCTAAGATTATAGAAGAAGCAAAGCAACCAGGATTGGCAAGATTGTTGGTTGTTTTAATCTTCTCTTTGTTTAGCTCGCAAATACCAAACACAAAGTCTCTATTCTCAAACTTTGGCTGATTGCGGAAATCATTTCCTAAGTCGATTACTTTGCAACTCTCTGGTAGTTTATTATCTTGCAAGAAGGCACGCGAGAGACCATGTCCAAGACATAGGAAAATCACATCTGGATTTGTGAATGTGTCTGTAAAAACCAAATCTGTTTCACCGAACAGGTCGCGGTGCATTTCGCCCACAGCCATGCCCACAGATGTGGTGCTAATCACCGATTCTATCTCTACATTTGGGTGGTCAATCAATATACGTAGCAATTCACCAGCGGTGTAACCAGTGCCACCAGCAATGCTTACTTTTATTTTTGACATATCGTTATTTCTTTTGGTCGTGAATTGAGTAATATATCTTCAAAGGGTTGGCTGTTACTTTTGTAAATCCAATAACATCCTGCCCAGTAAATGATTTGTTAGTTTCGCCATACTCACCAAATTTAGAGTTCATCAAGTCATATTCGGGATTGCAACCTAACACCGAGAAGTGGTAAGGACGCAATTCCACCTCAACTTCTCCAGATACGCTTTGTTGTGTATCGTCTAAGAATGTTTCAATATTGCGCATCACTGGCTCCAGATATTGTGCCTCATGCATCAATTGTCCATACCAGCCCGAAAGTTGGTCTTTCCAATACATCTGTTGTTTTGTTAATGAGTGCTTCTCCAACAAGTGGTGAGCTTTCACTATGATTAGTGGAGCGGGAGCTTCAAAAGCAACACGTCCTTTGGTGCCAATAATGGTGTCGCCAACGTGAACATCACGACCAATGCCATATTTAGATGCAACTTTGTGTAGTTTTAATATTAAATCGACTGGCGACATCTTTTCACCATTCAGCGAGATTGGCTCACCCTTCTCAAATCCGATAGTGATACGCTCAGTGTCATGATCAACAACTTGCGAAGGATAAGCCTCCTCGGGCAGCACACCAGATGAAGTAAGAGTTTCGACACCACCAACGCTTGTTCCCCACAATCCTTGATTGATTGAATATTTGGATTTCTCCCACGAAAAATCAAATCCTTTATCCTTTAGATAGTCTATTTCATACTGTCGAGTGAGTGAATGTTCACGAACAGGAGCAATTATCTCAACTTCGGGGGCAAGTATTTCAAATACGATATCAAAACGAATTTGGTCGTTGCCTGCACCCGTGCTACCATGTGCTACATATTTTGCTCCAACCTTCTTTACATGGTTCAACACCTCCATAGCCTGAAAAAACCTCTCAGAGCTTACAGACAATGGGTAGGTATTATTTTTTAACACATTGCCATAAATCAAATATTTGATTCCCTTGTTGTAATAATCCTGAACAGCATCAATGTGTGTGTGAGTTGTGGCACCCAACGCCAATGCACGCTTTTCAATTAGTTTTGACTCCTCGGCAGAAAAACCGCCTGTGTTAACAATTACAGTGTGAACCTCCATCCCCTTTTCATTAATTAGGTATGGAACACAAAATGAGGTATCTAAACCCCCGCTAAATGCTAAAACTACTTTTTCTTTCATTTTAATTTAAAGCTTTTCGCTATGGACTAACCATTAGCAATTATTAATATTTATATTTTTAATAGCCTCAGGGCTTTTTTATTTTTATCTCTTGTGCAACTTGTTTGGTGGGCGCCTTTTCACAATGGGCTTAACCACCTTTTTAGCGAAAGAACTATTGAGAGTGGGTTCTTCTTTTTTCTTCTCCTCCTCTGCAACAGGATCATACAACAATGCAGTGCACAAACACATTTTATAGTCATTTCTCTGAAGAATATCAAAGTTCCTGCATGTTTCACATCCTTTCCAGAACTCCTTATCATCTGTAAGCTCCGAATAAGTTACTGGTTTGAAACCCAGCTCAGAGTTCATCTTCATAACCGCCAAACCTGTAGTAATACTAAATATCTTTGCACCAGGATACAATTTGCGCGAAAGATCAAAAATATTGCGCTTTATTCGTTTAGCTAATCCTTGTCCCCTATAATCAGGGTGAACGATCAAGCCTGAGTTTGCAACAAAACGCTTGTGGCTAAATGTCTCTATATAAGAGAAACCTACCAGCTTGTCACCATCAAGAGCAACAACTGCTTTGCCAGAACTGATTTTTTCGGCTATATATTCAGGGCTTCTCTTGGCAATACCAGTTCCACGCGCCTGAGCGGACACATATATTAGTTCGCAAATTTCTTCTGCATAGCCTACATAGCTGCTATTAGCTATATGAATTTCTACATTCATCGTAAAACGTAAATAAAATTGTGATTGAAAATGGTGCCCTAAGGCAATATAAGAACAAAAAGGAGAGGGTTGCAAACTTTGGGTAGTTTGCAGGTAATTAAAAGCATCGTCGGACTACGAATATTGCTTTTTGGAAGTAGATATGTGAATGATTATCACTTTTCATCTCGCAAATGTAAACAAAATATTCATATTACACGCATTTGTTGGAAAAAATCTTCATTTATGACACAAATTCTTACACTTTACTTGTTTTTTAACATATTTAATGATTCTATAAAATATTTTTTTCTGCATACTACGTTTTTTTTGTTACATTTGTTTTTCCTAAAAAATGGAATTACACTTTTTATCATACATTCCATATCCTATTATTTCATATTTTAACCATTAAAATAATTACACAGTAAAATGAGTATTAACAAGTATCGAAGTTTTACGCTTCACAATTATAAAGAAATACCACAAATTAGCAATCTCTCGGAGGATGATATTGAAGCAATAGATATTGTAGGCAAAGTTCTGCCTTTCAAGGTAAACAATTATGTGATAGAGCAACTTATTGACTGGAACAATATTCCAAATGACCCCATCTTTACCCTTACTTTTCCGCGAAAAGAGATGCTTTCGAAGTCCAATTATAGAATTGTGAAAGAGACAATAACAACGAATGATGATGAAAAAATAAAGGAGACAATACATAATATAAGAATGCAGCTGAACCCTAATCCAGCTGGACAAAAAAGAAACATTCCAACTATTGAAGGGCAAAGACTTCATGGCATGCAACATAAATACAAAGAAACAGCTCTATTCTTTCCTAGTCAGGGACAAACTTGTCACGCTTACTGTACATTCTGCTTTCGATGGCCTCAATTTGCAGGAATGAATGGATTGAAATTTGCGATGAGAGAGGCAGACTTGCTACACAAATATCTATTAAAGCACAAACACACAACAGATGTTTTGTTTACCGGTGGCGACCCAATGACAACAACTGCAAAAATAATGTCGGCATATATCGAACCACTACTCACCAAAGAGTTTGACCACATAAAAAATATTAGAATTGGATCTAAATCTCTATCATACTGGCCCTACAAGTTCCTTACAGACCGAGATGCAGATGATATGCTGAGGCTATTCGAAAAAGTAAAAAAAGCTGGCAAGCACCTAGCATTCCAAGCACACTTCAATCACCCCAAAGAGTTATCAACAGATGCAGTAAAACAAGCTATCGAGCGTATTCAGAACACAGGAGCAAACATTAGAACCCAATCTCCTCTTTTGAGATATATAAATGACCATCACAGTATTTGGTCGGAAATGTGGTCTGAACAAGTTCGACTAGGCTTAATACCATACTACATGTTTATAGCCAGAGATACTGGCTCGAAAGCATTTTTCGAAGTTCCTCTTGCCAAGGCTTGGGAATTGTTTAGACGTGCATACTCAAATGTTAGCGGAATTGCCCGCACCGTGCGGGGACCAAGCATGAGTGCCGAACCTGGCAAAGTACACGTTATAGGAGTAACGGAAGTAAACGGCGAAAAAGTATTTGTTTTAAGATTTTTGCAGTGCCGTAATCCACAATTAGTGGACATTCCTTTTTTTGCAAAATATGATAGCAAAGCAACTTGGTTCGATCAACTTGTGCCCGCCTTTGGCGAAGAGCAATTTTTCTTTGAAAAGGGCAATCTAATAAGCAAAACTCAGGGAGGATTTGACAAGAGTTGGGAGTAAATTTCACTCCAAATACAAGATAACAATCTGTTGTATGATACTGTAAAAGAGCATATAATTAAAAATGCCAATAGGGATAGGCAATTCCATCATATGGTGATTGCCTATCTTTTTATCCATATTAAATGTTTAATGCACTTCATCTTTTATATCTCTTCCTTTCATCTATAGCTGATATCATCCAGAAGAAAGAAAAAACAAATACAATCAATAAGATAGAAAGCAAAAAATTAGTTGATAACAAAAACTCCTTACCCTTTACAATAAATGCAACACTGCTTAATATGAGCAATACTGCATACATGGTCCCCATTATACTATAAAAGTCTTTTAGAAAATTACTATTACAATTATGATGCACTTGTTTCTTATGCTTCAAGACAGCCTCTTGCTCAATCTGGTTCATTATTCTATACTTTAAATTCTCAGAAGCTTCCTTTTTGCTGCTTTGCATCAATTGACGCATAGTATTATCATCAAATTTCATTTTATTCTCTTCCATTTCTGCTACATCTTATTAGTAATTAATTGTTGGCACTTCGCCAAAAAATGACATCCATATATGCTTAAAACTCTTACGCGCCCTAAAAAGTTTAATCTTAACGTTTGATTCATTAAGACCGGTTATTAACGCTACATCCCTGACTGAATAATCTTCTAAATAAAAAAGAGTAAGTATTAAAGCATCTCCTTTCGACATTAAATCCATGATTTTATTAATAGATTGAGACGTTTCTTCTTTATACAACTCAGACATTGGCTCTGAAGAAAGTTCATATATTTCAACAGTAGAGTCCTCAATCCATATCCTTGCTTTAGAAAAAGATATAGAAGCATTATACACAATGCGATAAAGCCAAGAAGAGAACTTACTATTAGCTCTAAACGTGTGCAGATTGCGAAAAGCCCTAATGTAACAATCCTGAACAACATCTTCTGCATCTTGCATATTTCCAATAATTCGGTACGCAATAGTAATAGCCATATGCTGATATTTATCCACAAAGTGACCAAATGCAGAAGTGTTGCCCGCAAGGATCTGTTGTATTAATTTAGTTTCGTCCATTAGAGTTTACTAGCTAATGATCTTATCCTCTGTATTATCATCTTCGGATTCCGATAGCAACATATCCTTAGTTAGGATAAAATAAACAAGATATCCAACACCTAAGAATAATATTATGCTGGATGCAATAATCCAAAACTGCATATCCTCATTAATAATCCAAAACTCTGTCACTATCAATCCTAAAATAAGACCAATAGCCAGAAAAATCAAAACAACGGCATTCCTAAGTGAAACTAATCTGTTGGGAGTTGGCTTTCTCTGTGGCGCACTTGGTGGAATAATCCCCTGATTGATTAATCCCATCTTCTCGTTGTGTAGGCTCCTGATAGACAAAATCTTAACTACTAAAACCGTGGCAATTGGAAATCCTATGACAACCAATATTGCAATTATACCTGCTAAATCTTTCATTGTGTATTTTTTTAAATTGATAAATTTGATTTCATACATAAGACACATACAATGAGTAAATGGTTACAAATAAATCAAACATTTATTTCTACAAAGATATTAACCGCCTATGAGTTTTCAACCAAAACCCAACTTTTCAACAAAAAACCCAACATTGTGTTTAATTAACACCCTATTAGCGGAATTATTATTTAATTTGTTGTTTCACTATAAAGTAATTACATGGGTAAAATAATCTCTTTAGCAAATCAAAAAGGTGGTGTGGGCAAAACTACAACCACAATAAATTTAGCTGCATCACTAGCTGCTTTCGAAAAAAAAGTTCTTGTAGTTGATGCCGACCCACAAGCAAATGCATCTTCCGGATTGGGAATCGATATTCGTAATCTTAAGAACACAATATACGAAGGCTTGATTGGAAAATGTGAGCCTACAGAAGCTGTAATGAAAACCCCTTTCGAAAACATCGATATAATTCCATCACATATCAATCTTGTGGGTGCCGAACTAGAAATGGTGCAAATGGGCAACAGAGATAAAAGATTAAGAGAGCTCTTGGCTCCCTTGAGCAAGATATATGACTATATATTAATAGACTGCTCACCATCCCTAGGCATCATAACAGTAAATGCACTCACAGCATCAGATTCAATTATCATCCCTGTGCAGTGCGAATATTTTGCCCTAGAGGGTTTAAGTAAACTGCTCAACACAATAAAAATTATAAAATCAAAACTGAACACACAGCTAGAGATTGAAGGTTTTCTTCTGACAATGTATGACTCTAGACTTAGGCTTCACAATCAAATATACGAAGAGGTAAAGGGACACTTTAAAGAACTTGTTTTCGACACAGTTATACAACGAAACGTTACGCTGAGTGAGTCACAAAGTCATGCTCAACCAGCGCTTATGTATGACGCTGGATCTAGAGGTGCTATTAATCATATGCAACTAGCTCAAGAGATTATCGAAAAAAATCACTAACTTTGCCAGCTATCAATTAATAATTATGGGTAAAAAGAATGCATTAGGAAGAGGTTTAGACGCTCTGATTTCCTTTAGTGATGGGGAATCGCAAGGTTCTACATCTATAAATGAAGTGGAACTAGACAAAATAAAGCCCAATCCCGATCAGCCACGAACATCATTTGACGAAGAGGCGCTTGAAGAACTGGCTGCTTCCATAAAAAAAATTGGAATAGTTCAGCCAATTACACTTAGAGACGAAGGGGATGGCTCTTACCAAATTATTGCTGGAGAGCGCAGATATAGAGCCTCTCTATTGGCTGGATTAGAAACAATTCCAGCATATATCAAAGCCGCATCAGACAACGAACTAATGGAAATGGCTTTGGTTGAAAACATACAACGTGAAGACTTAAATTCAATTGAGATTGCACTCGCTTACCAAAATCTTATAGAGATGCTCTCTATAACTCAGGGACAACTTAGCGAGCGTGTAGGTAAAAAACGAGCAACAATCACCAACTACCTCAGACTCCTGAAACTACCAGCCGAGGTTCAAATGGGCGTAAAAGATAAAAAAATAGATATGGGACATGCACGAGCATTGGTAACAATTAACGATCCCGTCATTCAGCTATCTGTTTACAATCGAATTCTAAAAGAGGGTCTGTCGGTAAGAAAAGTTGAAAGCATTGTAAGAGATCTTTCCGATAGCAACGCAGAATCTAAAAAGGGGAAGAGTAAAGCTACAGACCAATCAGGTAACGACGATTTCGATATTCTAAAACAACATCTATCTGGCTACTTCAAAACAAATGTACAGTTCAACTTCAACAAACAGGGCAAAGGCAAAATTACAATTCCATTTGCCAATCCCGAAGAGTTGGAACACATTATAGCAATGTTGGATACGATGAAGAAGTAACTCATATGCATAGAGTCAAACAGTTATTTTTACTAATAATTCTAGCTTTCACCACATCAAATCTTGTGGCGCAAAACATAAATGTTAGACACCTAGCCGATTCCATAGCTCAGGTGCCCGACTCTTTATACCTTACAACGATTGAGGAGGAGTTAGATAGCATTGTTAGCAGTACAATAAACAAGACATTATCAACAGAGATTACTGAAATTACAGACACAATCGACACAAAGGCATTAAGCCAAGTTGCAGATATTAGCAACAAAAAGCTCAATAAAGTTGATATAGAACCTTTTAAACCAAGTCCTAAGAAAGCAGTCATATATTCAGCAATTTTTCCGGGGCTGGGTCAAATCTATAATCAGAAGTATTGGAAACTACCCATTATATATGGTGGATTTGTTGGTGTGTCATATGCTGTGACATGGAATAACAGTCATTATCAAGACTATTTCGGAGCTTATAAAGATATTCTTGATGATAACCCTGAAACAAACAGCTGGCACAATTTTGTACCCTATGGTCAAGATCCCGAAGGAATTGACAAAAACTGGTTCACAGGAGTTTTAAAAGACAGGAAAAATTATTTTAGATATTATAGAGATCTAAGCGTGATAATTGGTGTAGCACTTTATGGGTTAACCATTGTCGACGCATATGTTGACGCACAGTTATTTGAATTTGATATGAGTCCCGACCTATCATTACGTATTGAACCCGAACTGATGAAGACAAACAACAGAAGCTATTTTGCCGATTCATTTGGGATTAAGTGCAGTATTAGTTTTTAAACGAAGATTAAGATTGAGCAGACTTTGTTCAATCGCCAATGAGATTAAAAATGAAAAAAGTTTTTTTATTATTTATTTTAAGCCTCACAACTAGTAGTGGTTTATTATTTTCACAGATCACATCGATCAACAAAAACACTCAGGTAAAAGACACCTCAGTTATAGCACCCGAACACCTCAATAAGCAACTTGCCACACTTATCCAAGATTGGCAAATAGACTTGAGCAAATCAAACCTTAATTGTAGTAAACAAGGTTCAAACATCGTCTATCCCGACAGTGTTTACACACAAAGGCTTTATGATTTTCCATCAGAAATGGAGCTCTCCTACAACTCTGTTGTGAGAAACTATATCGACATGTACACCGTACGTCGACGAGATTTAGTTAGCTATATGCTAGCCGTTGGCGAATACTATTTCCCGATGTTTGAGGAAGCATTAGATAGAGAAGGGTTGCCACTAGAATTAAAATATCTACCCGTAATCGAATCAGCACTCAATCCTGTTGCCGTTTCAAGAGTTGGTGCCACTGGGTTATGGCAATTCATGCTCCGCACAGGACGTGGGTATGGGCTGCAAGTTAATAGTCTTGTTGACGAGAGAAGAGACCCCTACAAGTCCACTCAAGCAGCAGTAAAATATCTGAAAGATTTATACACCATTTACGAAGACTGGAACTTGGTAATTGCAGCCTACAACTGTGGACCAGGAAATGTCAACAAAGCCATCACACGAAGCGGAGGCAAACGCGATTATTGGGAGATTTATTATAATCTTCCTAAGGAAACACGTGGCTATGTTCCTGCATTTATTGCAGCAAACTATGTAATGAACTATTACGACAAGCACGAAATTTGTCCAGTAGAATCACAGCTAGATATGGTAACACTTGATACATTACATGTTGACAAACAAATTCATTTCAATCAAATTTCAAAAGTCCTTGATATCCCCATAGCTGATATACGTCGCTGGAACCCACAGTTCAAACGCGATATGGTTCCAGGAAACTACAACAACTACACCCTAGTATTACCAACAACCAAAGTATATGCATTTCTTGATAAAGAAGATGATATCATAAATGCTGATAAAAACAGGCTAATCAATCATCGAGAGAACACTGATATGTACATAGCAGGCAATACCACATCCAATACAGGGAATACGACAAATGTTTATTATCGAGTAAGAAGTGGTGACACTCTATCTAAGATAGCATCAAGAAATAGAACAACCGTTTCACAGCTGCAAAGATGGAACAATATGAGAACCACAAAATTAAGTATTGGAAAAAGCCTCATTGTGGGAAAACAAGTTGTGAAAGAACCCGAACCAACAAAAGCAACACTAGCCAGCAACACCAATGCTGAAAACGCTACAACTAAGTCGGTAAATCAATATTATCGCATTCGCAGAGGCGACAATCTGGGCAAAATTGCATCAAGAAATGGGGTGACAGTAGCCCAACTTAAAACATGGAATGGGCTTAAAAACGATAGAATATCAGTAGGTAAAAACCTTATTGTGAATATAAATGAAGAAATTATTGTTGAAGAGGAACCCATAACATTTATAGATAAAGACGCTCCCATACCAGACAAAGTAAACTCATTGCAAAAAGAAGACTTGCAATTAAACATATCAGAAGTAATCAAAGTTGAACCATCAACAAGTGCAATAAATGAAAGATCAATTTAAGTAGATTATAATTTACAGGCTTTACATCAAAAGAGGGTACAAACTCGGAATTATATAAATTCTTCGTTTATACCCTCTTTTTTATTATCTTCGTAGCACTTAAAGTTATACAAACAATAAACACACAAATTACTATGAATTTACTAGAACAGCTAAAAACCTATACACAGGTTGTAGCCGACACAGGAGATTTTGCATCAATTGAGACCTACAAGCCTATTGATGCCACCACAAATCCGTCATTAATTTATGCAGCCTCGCAAGACAAAAAGTACTCCTACCTAATTGATGATGCAATTGAATATGCAAAAACAGCTAGCAACTACAAAGAGATTCAATTAGAAAGAGCCATGGATAAACTAGCCGTAAACTTTGGATTAGAAATTCTAAAGATTGTGCCTGGACGAGCATCCACTGAAGTAGATGCAAGACTTTCGTTCGATACCAAAGCAACAGTCACCAAAGCAAGAGAACTAATAGCACTATATGAAGAGAATAAAATACCTAGAGAAAGAGTTCTAATAAAGATAGCCTCAACTTGGGAGGGAATAAAGGCAGCCGAGATAATAGAAAAAGAGGGTATCAGATGCAATCTTACACTTCTATTTTCACAAGCACAAGCAATAGCTTGCGCCGAGGCAAACGTTAGACTTATCTCACCCTTTGTTGGAAGGATATTAGACTGGCACAAAAAAGAGAAAGGCTTAGACCACATACCAGCAAATGAAGATCCAGGAGTTATATCGGTTAAATCAATTTATAACTACTACAAAAAGTTTGGATACAAAACCCAAGTAATGGGAGCAAGCTTTAGAAACATTGGTGAAATTTGCGAACTTGCTGGTTGCGATCTTCTCACAATATCTCCATCACTATTGAAAGAATTAGAATCAACACAAGAGAATCTAAGTAGAAAATTAGACCCTAATCTATCTAAGGATATGGACATTCAAAAGATTAACATGGACGAAAAAACATTTAGATGGATGATGAATGAAGATGCAATGGCAACAGAAAAACTAGCAGAGGGAATTAGAAACTTCACAAAAGACCTAGTCAAGCTTGAGGAGCAAGTAGCAAAACTACTGTAGAGCCACACTTCAAACCAACAATAAAAAAGAAAAAAGCGTCCAAAACTAATTGGACGCTTTTTTAAAAAGGGATTAATAAACTCCCTAGTATATAATTATATGTGTAATTAAGATAAAGACACACGTTTGAAATCAGTAACAGTAAGCTCTTTATCGCCCTGTTTGATAAACTGATCAATTGTCATCTTGTTATCTTTAACATAATCTTGTTGCAACAAAGTGTTCTCTTTATAGAACTTTTGCAATGAACCTTCAGCAATTCTATCTAGAAGATTCTCAGGTTTACCTGCCTCGCGAGCTTTTTCACGTGCTATTTCCAGCTCCTTTTCTTTCACATCCGCAGGGATAGAATCAGGAGTTATAGAGATTGGGTTCATAGCTGCCACTTGCATAGCAACATCTTTAGCAACATCTTCTGAAACATCAGCTTTGTTGAAACCAACAACTGTTGCCAATTTATTACCCATGTGTATATATGAAACAACGTGATCAGCAGTGATATGTTGATAATTGCTCAACTCCATTTTCTCACCAGTAGTACCAATTTGGTCAATTACCATTTGTGAGATTGCTCTACCATCGATTTCAATATTAAGAAGATCTTCAAGTGTAGCTGGTTTGTTTTCAACTGCTGCATCAAGTATTTTCTGAGTTAATGCTATAAATTCTTCGTTTTTTGCAACAAAGTCAGTTTCACAATTCAATGCTACTACTGCTCCAAAGTTACCTTCAGTTTTTGCAAGAACACAACCTTCGCTAGCATCTCTGTCTTCACGCTTTGCAGCAACTGCTTGTCCTTTTTTGCGAATAATTTCAACAGCTTTGTCAAAGTCACCATTTGCCTCATTCAATGCACTCTTACAATCCATCATTCCTGCGCCTGTCATTTTGCGCAAGTGCTGGATGTCTGCCATTTTAACTGCCATTTTATATTCCTTATTTTAAAAGTTATTATTATTATTCATCTTCGCCAGTAGCAAATTTTCCGGCAACTGCAGCGTTCAACGCCTCTTTGTCTTCCTTCTTAATTCTTTCTTTCTTTGCTACCTTCGATTTTCTCTCTCTTCTTCCCTCTTCTGCAGCCGCTTCAGCCATTTCTTCTGCCGCATTTGCATCAGCTCTTTCAACTTTGCGCTCTTGCAGTCCCTCCTTCATTTCGTTAGCAAGATACTCCACAATCATTTCAATAGACTTTGTAGAATCATCATTTGCTGGAATAACGAAGTCAATATCTTTTGGGTTTGAGTTTGTATCAACAATTGCAAAAACAGGAATACCTAATTTGTTAGCCTCTTTAACTGCGATATGCTCTTTCATAACATCCACCACAAAAATTGCAGATGGAAGACGAGTCATATCTTGGATAGAACCCAACATTGTCTCTAGCTTTGCACGTTGACGTGTGATTTGCAATTTCTCGCGCTTTGATAAAGTTTCGAATGTACCATCCTTAATCATTTTATCAATAGTAGTCATCTTCTTAACAGCCTTACGAATAGTAGGGAAGTTGGTAAGCATACCACCTGGCCAGCGCTCAATCACATACGGCATATTCACCGATTGTGCTTGTTTCTCTATTGCCTCTTGAGCCTGTTTTTTTGTTGCAACAAAAAGAACTTTCTTGCCTGATTTAGCAATTTGTCTTAATGCAGCAGCCGATTCTTCAGCTTTAGCAATTGTCTTGTGAAGATCGATTATATGAATTCCATTGCGCTCCATAAAAATGTAAGGCGCCATTTCGGGATTCCATTTTCTTCTTAAGTGACCGAAGTGTGCTCCAGCCTCTAATAATTGGTCAAATTCTAATTTTGCCATTTTGTTTTAATTTTTTAATTCGTTTACTTTCTTTTTCTTAGTCGAACTATAGGGTAAGCCGCACATAATGCAACGTCCCTACAGTTTAGATACTAAACGTTATTAAGCGACAAGAAGCTTCCATCTCAGATTAGCTTTCATAAAGATAGTATATCCGAGGAAAGGAATAGTTCTCAAACTGCCTCTGCGTAAATTAACGTTTTGAGAATTGGAACTTCTTTCTTGCTCCTGGTTGTCCTGGTTTTTGACGCTCAACAACACGTGGATCGCGCGTCATAAATCCTTCAGCTCTTAGTGCTGGCTTATCCTCTGGATTAACCTTTACTAATGCACGAGCTATTGCCAATCTAGCAGCTTCTGCTTGTCCCTTAGTTCCACCACCAACGAGGTTGATTTTGATATCATATTTTTCAGCTACCTCTAAAGTATTTAAAGGCTGCTTCACGATATATTGCAAAATTGTGGAGGGGAAATAATTTTCTAAATCACGTTTGTTTATAACGATTTTTCCAGTTCCTTCGCTCATGAATAAGCGGGCAACTGCGGCTTTGCGTCTTCCGATTGAATTTATTACGTCCATCTTATTATTTGAGTGTGTTAATGTCTAATTGTTTTGGTTGTTGTGCTTGATGTGGGTGCTCATTTCCAGCATACACATAAAGATTTTTCAAAATAGCATCGCCTAGTTTATTTTTTGGCAACATACCTTTCACTACTTTGCGGAAAAGTCTATCAGGACCAGCATTCATCAAATCAGCTGGAGTTGAAGACTTCTGACCACCTGGATAACCCGAGTAGCGGTAGTATTTTCTTTCAGTCCACTTGTTTCCAGTTAGCTCCACTTTGTCTGCATTGATAATGATTACATTATCTCCACAATCAACGTGCGGGCTAAAGCTAGGCTTGTACTTTCCTCTCAACAACTTAGCTACTTTTGAGCTTATACGGCCTAATGTTTGACCAGTAGCATCGACCACAACCCATTCTTTTTGAGCCGTCTCGTTATTTACGTGTTTTGTTTTATAACTTAAAGTGTTCACTTTACTTTTTGTTTTTTAGTTCGTTTAATAAAATTCAGCATGATAGTAGCTCTCCGTTTTGTCTGGCTAAGGGACTAAATGGCAAATAAGAAGCTATAAATCAAACTATTATATATGAATTTTTAATAATCGGACTGCAAAGATACAATAATTCATATAACTATCAAACTATTACGACATTATATTAGACTGTTGGTTTTCATTTTTAACATTGCAATTACTTAAGGTTCAACACCTATCAGATATCAACCCTCACTCGCAGCAACACTAATTTATTTATGCATATTTTCAGGATTAAATTCGCAAGCATTACAGCTTCCACATCCTCTCGACGAGTTTTTATCAAAAAAGAAACGATAAACACCCCTCACCAAGATAAAGGCAATCACCAAGCCAATAATAATCACTATAAACATCTGAATACTCATACCAATAATAACATTTTGAAATTCATATAGTTTTAAAACAAACTGCCCACCTGATAAACCACAAAAGCAAACAACCATGCAAGACCAGTTGAATAAAACACACTGAATAGCGCCCACCTCCAATCATGCGACTCCTCTTTAATTGCAACAATAGTAGCAATGCAAGGGAAGTAAATCAACGTAAACAGCAAAAACCCAACAACCACTAGCGGTGTAAAAATAGGCGTCCCATCAGGATGCTTCTCCGCCAATAGCCTAGTCTGCAACGACTGCTGATCTTCACCATCACCTGTGTATAACACCCCCATTGTGCTAATCACAATCTCCTTGGCAGCCATTCCCGACAAAAGACTCACCGAAATCTTCCAATCAAAGCCAAGCGGCTTCATCACAGGCTCCATAAAGTGTCCAATCTTTCCGATATACGAGTTTACCTGATGATCGGTATGCTTTGCAAACCTCAGCTCAGAAATCACCTCCTCCTTATCCGACTCCTCCAAAACCGAAGCCTCAACCTGCGCTATTTTGCGATCATAATCCTGATCACGCTCCTTATTCTGAGGAAAATATCCTAAAAACCATATAGCTATCGATGCTATAAGGATAGGACCTCCCATCTTTAGCAGATACATCTTCGAGCGCTCCCACATGTGTATAATCACAGATTTAAATGTAGGCATTCTATATGGTGGCAACTCCATCACAAAGGGCGTATCCTCCTCCTTAAAAAAACTTTTTCGCAAAAACAAAGCCGTAACCACTGCCACCAAAATACCAATTGCATACAAACCAAGCATAATAAAACTGCCATGCTTTGCAAAAAATGCACTCACAAACAATATATAAACGGGCAATCGAGCGCTACACGACATAAATGGAACAATCAACATAGTAATCATACGACTATTTCTGCTCTCAATCATCCTTGTTGACATAATAGCAGGCACATTACACCCAAATCCCATAATCAAAGGAATAAACGACTTACCATGCAACCCAATCTTATGCATCAATTTATCCATAATAAACGCTGCACGAGCCATATATCCCGAATCCTCCATTAAGGCAATGAACGCATACAAAATCACAATGTTAGGCAAAAACACAATCACTCCACCCACACCATTAATAACTCCATCCACAATCAAGTCCTTTAGTGGACCATCAGCCATACTTCCCCTAATCGCATTTCCAATCAAAGCCACCAAACCCTCAATCCAGTCCATAGGATATTCACCAAGTCTAAAAGTAGACTCAAACATAATCCACAGGAATACAAAGAACAGAGGTAATCCAAAATATTTATTGGTCAAAACAGCATCCAAAGCCTTAGTCTTAGCATGAATACTTTTTTTATCCTCAAGAGTCTCCCTAAGAGCACCAGCAATAAAACCATACCTAGCATTCACAAACGCCGACTCAGCATCCTCCTTAAGCAAGCGCTCCATATATTCATTCTCCTTGTTGCGACGAGCAATATACTCATCACCACGCTCAAGACCTGAAATATCTTTCTCAACAGCTTTGTCTCCCTCAAGCATCTTCACGCTGAGATACCTTAAGGGCATATTCATATTTGAAACCTGTCCATTTGCGGTAGATAACTCACGCTTCATCACCGTTATGGACTTCTCAAGCACCCTACCATATGGGATAGTAACTCTTCTGTCAGGCTTCTTCAACTCATACATCGCAATTACAGAATCCAACAATTCGGGAATCCCTGTACCCTTTTTGCCCACAGTTGGCACAATAGGCACATCAAGCATAGCCGACAAAGACTCATGATCAAAATCCCGACCACTCTTTTGCAACTCGTCATACATATTCAGAGCAATCACCATTGGTTGCTCCAGCTCAATCAACTCAGTTGTTAAGTATAGATTTCTCTCAAGTGCCGAAGCCGAAACAACATTAATGACAACATCTGGGCTCTCATCAAAAATATACTTCCTCACATAAAGCTCCTCAGGCGAATAGGCAGACAAAGAATATGTTCCTGGCAAATCAATCAACCTAAAAGTATAGCCACCATGTCTCATCAATCCCTCTTTGGCATCCACCGTCACACCACCATAATTGCCCACATGCTCATGAGCACCCGAAGCAAGATTAAAAATAGATGTCTTCCCCGCATTAGGATTCCCAACCAAAGCCACATTAATGATTCTTGAATCGGAAAGTTTCTTCACCTCATCTTTTTCAGTCACAAAACCCTCTTTATCAATAACAGCATCATCATCCACCTCATTTTCCAAATCAGTATCTCTGCGAGCCTGCTCAAATGCACGCACATCATCCTTCAATTTAGATATCTCAATCAACACAGCCTCGCTTCTCCTCAACGAAACCTCATAGTCCATGATGCCATATTTAATCGGATCTTTGAGCGGAGCATTAAGGATAGATTTCACCTCCTGCCCTCTCACAAAACCCATTTCAAGAATTCGTTTCCTAAACGCACCCGAACCATTCACCTTTAAGATATACGCCTTGTCACCCGTTTTGAGTTCTGATAATCGCATTGCTATAACTTTTTGATTTAAAGTGCAAAGTAACAAAAAATAGAGCTTACTTACCACTATTTCAATCATCATTATATATAATCATTATAAACAAGGAGAATCAAATAAAGAAAAATTTCATTATTTAAGAATTAGAGCTAAGTCAAGTCACTTTTTATTTGTATTTTTGTACCAAACAGAAAACAAGAATAAAAATAAACATTATTTATGGCAACAAAACCATTTAAGTATCAAGAGGCATTTCCTCTATCAAAAGACACCACAGAGTATTATCTTTTGACAAAGGACCATGTGTCAACCTCCGAATTTGAAGGCAAAGAAATTCTTAAAGTTAGCCCCGAGGCACTAACCCTTATGGCAGAAACAGCTTTCAGAGATGTTCAATTCCTACTTCGCCCCGAGCACCAAGAGCAAGTGGCACAAATATTGACAGACCCTGAGGCGAGCGACAACGACAAATTTGTAGCTCTAACCTTTTTGCGCAATTCTGAAATTTCAGCAAAAGGTATTCTCCCATTTTGCCAAGATACCGGAACGGCAATCATAATGGGCAAAAAAGGACAACGAGTTTGGACAGATGGCTGCGACGAAGAGGCACTATCACGTGGAGTTTACAACACATACACAAAAGAGAACCTGCGCTATTCACAAAACGCACCCCTCAACATGTACGACGAAGTAAACACAGGCACCAACCTACCTGCCCAAATAGACCTATATGCTACTGAGGGAGACGAATACAACTTCCTATGCGTAGCCAAAGGAGGAGGTTCAGCCAACAAAACATACCTCTATCAAGAAACAAAAGCATTGCTAACGCCAGGCAGACTAGAAGAGTTCCTAATCGACAAAATGAAATCACTAGGAACTGCAGCATGCCCACCCTATCACCTTGCATTTGTGATTGGTGGCACCTCTGCCGAAACCAATCTTAAAACGGTTAAGCTAGCATCCACAAAATATTATGACAACCTACCAACCGAAGGAAACGAGCATGGACAAGCTTTTAGAGATATCGAACTAGAGAATAGACTCAAAAAAGCATCCGAAGACTTAGGACTAGGAGCTCAATTTGGAGGAAAATATTTTGCACACGACATCCGCGTAGTTCGCCTGCCACGCCACGGCGCATCATGCCCCGTAGGAATGGGCGTATCGTGCTCTGCCGACCGAAATATTAAAGCAAAAATCAATAAAGAGGGAATTTGGATTGAGAAAATGGAAGACAACCCCACAAGACTCATCCCAGAAGAAATGCGTCAGCCAGGCGAAGGCGGTGGCGTTAAGATAGACCTTAACAAACCAATGCCAGAAATTCTTGCTGAATTGTCAAAGTATCCAGTATCAACGCGCCTATCACTCAATGGAACCATCATTGTGGGTCGCGACATAGCTCACGCAAAACTTAAAGAGAGAATTGACCGTGGCGAAGGACTTCCACAATACGTAAAAGACCATCCAATCTACTATGCAGGACCCGCCAAAACTCCCGAAGGATATGCCTCAGGATCAATGGGACCAACCACAGCCGGAAGAATGGACTCATACGTAGATCTTTTTCAATCTCATGGCGGCAGCTTGATAATGCTAGCCAAGGGAAATAGAAGCCAACAAGTAACCGACGCTTGCCAAAAGCATGGCGGTTTCTATTTAGGAAGCATTGGAGGACCAGCCGCAATCCTAGCACAAGAAAGCATCAAAAGCCTCGAGTGCGTAGAGTATCCAGAATTAGGAATGGAAGCAATCTGGAAAATCGAAGTAGAAGATTTCCCAGCATTTATCTTGGTTGACGACAAAGGCAACGACTTCTTCGAAGTAGTCACACAGCCAAATTGCGCATTTGACTAAGAGCTTCGATATACAGAAACTATATAATATCAAAACGGAGAGGATTTAAATATTCTCTCCGTTTTTTTGTATCCACAATTCATTTCGAACTATTTGTCTCCCACATTTGTTAGAACAATATAAGCAGGTACAATAACACCATATTTATCAATCTTTATATTAAAGATTTTCAATAACATATGATATTTATTGTTTGGCTAAATATTTTTTACGTACTTTGCAAAACAGAAAAAGGGTTATGCCCACTAAGCACAACCCCTTTTCAAATTTAATAAATGGATATCTAAAAGACTTTTTAAACTAGGCCCGACGTAGCATTTCGTCACCTTACAGTTTATCTTTTAGAAACAGCAATCGATGTTACGGCAAATATTTAAGAATTACTCTCCCCAGAGCTTTTATTTAATTCGCCATCAATAGCATCGTCAACATTGTCATCTTTCGCATTGCCATCTGATCCAGAGGTGATGCGAGATTTGGCAATAGCTTCCATTCTTTTAAACGAACTCTCCAACATTGCCATTAGCTTTTCTGCTACCTCTATTCCTTCAGTATTCACAATACTACAAGTCATATCCAGTAATACAGTCAACCTATTATACAACTTTCTTCGAGCCTCGTTTGCCCCTTTCAGCGCTATTCGCCTATCCGATTCAGCATCTCTTCTATCAAATCTTGCCTTACGATATTCATCGTTCAATTCAGCCAAACCCTGAAAAAGAGATAGCCAACCCAACGTCTTCACATCATCAAGTATCTTCTCGTTCGTCTCCAAATCGTCTAACAACTGATCGATACGAGCCGTGAGTGCATCTTGAGAAACGTTAGTAAGACGTCCAACGTGCTTCTTTAACCAGAAAGAAACTTTTATGATAGCATCCCTAACATCATAATCGGTATGATTAGCTTTCGTCTTACGTTCGCCCAAAATAGATCTCACTGCACCAACCCTAGCCTCATGAATTTCATTTATATCAAAGGTCAGATAATGCCCTCTATCCTTTGATTTCAGCAAGTTGAGTTCTGCTACCGATCCATTCACTTTGTTAATTGCCTTTTGATAATAAACACTGTCAATGTCAGATTCAACCGTTTCATAAGTTTCTGCTATTTCTTTATAGAAACTTGTAAACTCATCAGCTGACAGCCTATCCGTAAAAGACATATTAAATGTTTTTTTTATTTGCATCATTATTTTTTTAAATTAAACACTTATCTCTGCATCTTTACTCACACCACTCTCACATTTTTATCTTCCACTATAATATATCATAGAAGCGTGTAGCTGCCAGAGCATGCTTTCTCGATATAGAGATATAAAATTTTAGTAGAACGCCTCAATCCAACTACACTTTTGTCTTGAAGTCGTAATATCTTTTTCAAAAGAACATAATTGCAAGTTTAAAGCATTTATTTTACTTGTTTCTGCTAATTATTAACTTTGATATCAATCCTTAGTTTTTCAACTAAGATTCATCATAAATTATAGCACATCGATTGCTTCCAAAATTTCAAATAACGCTTTGCCCCTGTCGAAGCATGTCTCCCGAAAAAGACCTTACAAACATACTAATAATAAGAATGAATAAAAAACACTTCTCTGACGTTTAACATTGACCAAAGAAACAAACTTTGCGAACAGCAAACAAACACATGTTTACCCACTCAAACAACTAAAACACTGATTATCAACACCTACCAAAAGACACTCTCTCCAAATGTTTTCCAAATAGAAAATATCCAACTAATCACCTCGCATCACAATTGCCTAATAATCAACACTAATGAACAAAAGAAAAAAATATTGCCAATATTTTAAAAGACGAAGAAAAAGGCTAATATTTAATATAGTTTAACTTTAATATAATTTGATTTAGACAACTAGTAGCGCAAACTTATTCATTTTTGAGGAATAAGCACACATAGTGCCAATAACTGCAACTTACACTTCCAAATAAAAAGACACACTTTTAACACAACCAATTTGTGTAAATAACATATTTTTTCAACAATCTAGCACTAGTATTTTTTCTTACTAAACAAAAAACCCGTCGAAATCGACGGGTTTAAACACCATTATAATCACAAATTCATAGTCACTACTCACTTCACAATCTTAATATACCTTCGCGAGGTGTGCGCCATATCACCCATCTCCCACACCAAGCTATCATTATGCCACACCCTCACAACACTAATTGTGCCGCCAAAGGCAAATAATTGACACTTAAGAGTATCCATTAAGCAATCATCCAGCTTGATATATGTTGTCGAGTATATTTTTTGGTCCCTCAAAACAAAAAAATCACTAGTAAATATCTTCATATAGGACCCTCTTTTTCATACTCAATCACATAACCATTCGGAGAATCCAAATGTGGTCTATCCACTTTATACATCTCACCCTCATTGTCATAAAACAACTCTATCGTAGAATTTTTGCTCAAGATATTTTCATCCCCATCATTCACATAATGAATATAGACACTCATATCAAAATTATTAAAGATCGTCGCTATGCCCTCAGGCTCATCGGTGCAGCTAGCAAACGATAATAAAATTACAGCTAGACACAGAAGCAAATTATATTTTTTCAATCGATTTAGTTTTTCAAAATCCCCTCCAATATAGTCAAACAATGGAGCAACTCTGGTCTTAGTACTGTCTTTC